>NZ_JBVVOT010000009.1:0-257465 GCF_055807455.1 Bradyrhizobium sp. Kon58 | reverse complement strand
ACCCCGGCAGAGGCCTTCTCCTCTCAACTGTTGCACTTCGAGTGTGAATCCACCTCCTGGCTTTCGCCAGGACGACACTGAGGCGCTACGCGTGCCCCGCCTCGTTCGAGAGCATGCCGGGATCGATGCCGATCTTGCGCAGCGCGCGTCCGTATTTTTCGTCGACGTCGTCGCCGAAGATCAAATCCGAATCCGCGTCGCAATGCAGCCAGCCATTGCTCTGGATTTCGGTCTCGAGCTGGCCCGGCGCCCAGCCTGCATAGCCGAGCGCGAGGATGGCGTGCTTGGGGCCGGAGCCGTTGGCGATGGCGCGCAGGATGTCGACGGTCGCAGTGAGGCAGACGCCCTCGTCGATCCGGAGCGTCGCGTTCTCGATGTAGAAGTCGCTGGAATGCAGCACGAAGCCGCGGCCGGTATCGACCGGACCGCCGCGCAGCACCTTCATGCTTTCGGCATTCTCCGGCAGCTTGATGTGCTCGCCCTTGTTGATGATGCCGAGCTGCTGCAACAGCTCTGGGAAATCGATGCTGCCGGCCGGGTGGTTGACGATGATGCCCATCGCACCCTCGGCGGAGTGGGCGCAGAGATAGATCACCGAGCGCTCGAAGCGCTCGTCGCCCATCACGGGCATGGCGATCAACAGCTGGCCGTCGAGGTAGCCCGCCGAACTCGGGAGCGCGGGGGCTGACTTGCGGGTGCTTTCGCCCGTCCTCTTGCCTGTGGGAGCCATCGGTGAAGCACTCCGGTTTCAATTCCTATCCTGATGTCGGGCCGGGCCGCTGTCAAATCAAGGCTTGCAGGGCCCCGATTCAAGTGCATCCATCACAAGCAATTCAATGGTTTGCCGCGGGGTGACCCTGTAAAGACGTACCATGCTGACAAGAGTTCCCCTGCGTGCGGCGATTGGCGTCGCAACAACCCTGCTCGCGTCGTCGCTGGCGCTTGCAGCCTACGCCGACGATTCATCGCCATGGCAGCGCGACGGACATTCCGCGGTGCGGTTGCTGGCGGGATCGCGCAGCGGCGCCGTCCTGCTCGGCGGTATCGCCTTCCAGATCCAGCCCGGCTGGAAAACCTATTGGCGCATGCCGGGCGATTCCGGCGTTCCGCCGCGCTTCGATTTCTCGAAATCCGACAATGTCGAGGCGGTGACGGTGATGTGGCCGGCACCGCAGAAATTCGACGACGGCGCGGGCGGCCATTCGATCGGCTACCACGACCAGATCGTGCTGCCCCTGCGCATCATCGCCAAGGCGGCCGACAAGCCGGTGACGTTGCGCGCCGAGATCAATTATGCGGTGTGCGAAAAGCTTTGCATTCCGGTCGAGGCCCGCGCCGAACTCGGCTTCAACAGCGTCGCCTCGACCGAGGACGCCAATCTGCGTGCCGCACTCGACACCGTGCCCAAGCCTGCCACGATCGGCGATCCCAACCCGCTCACCATCCGCGACGTCAAGCGTGACGGGCCCAAGAATGTGGTGGTCGACGTGGTCGCGCCCGATGCGCGCACCGTCAATCTCTACGTGGAAGGCCCGACGCCCGATTGGGCGTTGCCGATCCCGGCACCGGTCGAGCCCAGCCCACCGGGCGTGAAGCGATTTTCTTTCGAGCTCGACGGACTGCCGCCGGGCGCCAAGCCCGACGGCGCAGCGCTGAAGTTCACGCTGGTCGGACCGGAGAAGTCGTACGAGTTCAATACCAATTTGGAGTGACTGATCGTCCTGGCGTTCGCCAGGACGATCTTTGATCCAACCGAATCTTAACGAATGGTTGCTAATTCCCAAGGCTAGCGCATCAAGCCTGCCGCAGCATGCGCGTGCGCGCCTCGGGGACCCTTCGAATTGGCCGTGATGGATGCAGAACCCGCAACGACCGGACCTGCCGGCCTCATCGCGCGCCTGCGCGAAAAATTGACGGGCGGGTCGAGCGAGGCATCGCTGACGCGGCGGCTGGCCGGCACCATCTTCGTCATCCGCGTGATCAGCGCCGGCCTTGCCTATTTCTCGCAGGTCCTGCTCGCGCGCTGGATGGGGACGTCGGACTACGGCGTTTATGTCTATGTCTGGACCTGGGTGCTGCTGCTCGGCAGCATGATGGACTTTGGCATCTCCGCCTCCGCGCAAAAAATCATTCCGGAATACCGCGCCCGTGGCGAGCATGCGCTGCTGCGCGGCTTTCTCTCGGGCAGCCGCTGGCTGACCTTTGCCGTTTCCGCACTGGTGTCGCTCGGCCTCGCCGGTCTCGTCAAATTGCTGTCACCCTTGATCGATCCGGCCGAAGAGCTGCCGCTTTATATCGGCTGCATGACCCTGCCCGCTTTCGTGGTCGCCAACACCCAGGACGGCATCGCGCGCTCGCATGACTGGATGCAGCTCGGCCTGATGCCGCAATTCATCATCCGCCAGACGCTGATCATCGGCATCACGGCCTGCGCCTTCCTGCTCGGCTATCATCTCGGTGCGGTCGCCGCGATGATCGCGAGTGCCGGCGCGGTGTGGATCGCGATGACCGGGCAGATGGTGGTGCTGAACCGCAAGCTCGCCGATCACATCGAGCCGGGCCCCAAGGCCTACGACGTCGGCGGCTGGCTCGCCGTCTCACTGCCGATCCTGCTGGTCGAAAGCTTCTATCTGCTGCTGTCCTATACCGACGTGCTGGTGCTTCAGCAGTTCCGCCCCTCCGACGAGGTCGGCGTCTATTTCGCCGTGGTGAAGACGCTGGCGCTGGTCTCGTTCATCCACTATGCGATGTCGGCAACGACCGCGCATCGCTTCGCCGAGTACAACGCTGCGGGCGACAAGGCGCGGCTGTCGGCTTACGTGGCCCACGCCATCAACTGGACGTTCTGGCCGTCGCTGGCGGCGACCATCGTGCTGCTCGCGCTCGGCAAGCCGCTGCTCTGGCTGTTCGGGCCGCAATTCGTGGTCGGCTACGACATCATGTTCGTCGCCGCGATCGGCCTCGTGGTGCGCTCCGCGATCGGCCCGGTCGAACGGCTGCTCAACATGCTCGGCCAGCAGAAGATCTGCGCGCTGGCCTATGCGCTGGCCTTTGCGATGAACCTGGTGCTCTGCATCGCGCTGGTGCCGCGCTTCGGCGGCCATGGTGCTGCGGCCGCGACCTCGATCTCGCTCAGTTTCGAGACGGTGCTGCTGTTCTGGATCGTGCGACAGCGGCTCGGCCTGCACGTGCTGGCGTTCGGAAAATAGGATCAGCGTCCCGCTCTTTCGCGCTTCCGCTGGGGAACAACCGTCTCGCGGCATGCTGATAGACGCGGCTAAACTCCTGCCAGTTTAAGAGTGACAGCACGATTTTTCTTATTACCCCCAAGTAGTTGCCCCGCAGGGAAAGTTTATTCTACGTCGTATTGCCCAACTGACGAGATGAACCTAAGATTCCCTGGACATGATCGACCCACTCTACGTCGCCTCCGGTTTCGGCGTCGGCCTGCTGGTCGGGATGACCGGCGTCGGCGGCGGTTCGTTGATGACGCCGCTGCTGATCCTGCTGTTCGGGATTCATCCATCGACCGCAGTCGGCACCGACCTGCTCTATGCCGCCGCCACCAAGACCGGCGGCAGCGTGGTGCATGGCTGGTCGCGCAGCGTGCACTGGCCGGCGGTGCTGCGGCTTGCCTGCGGCAGCCTTCCCGCGAGCGCGCTGACGCTGCTCATGCTGTGGAAGCTCGACCTCAAGAGCGACTCCGAGCGCAATCTCGTCAACCTCGTGCTCTGCTTCGCGCTGCTGCTGACCGCGACCTCGCTGATCTTCCGCAGATCGATCATGGAGCGCTATCGCCGGCGTCTGGAGCAGGTCGATGACCGCACCACCGCGATTGCGACGGTCGTCACCGGGATCGTGCTTGGTGTGCTGGTCTCGATTTCATCGGTCGGCGCCGGCGCGGTCGGCGTCACCGTTCTGCTGCTGCTCTATCCGCGCCTGCCGGTGGCGACCATCGTCGGCTCCGACATCGCCCATGCAGTCCCGCTGACGCTGATCGCCGGAATGGGGCACTGGGCGCTTGGCGACGTGGATTGGGGGCTGATGGGCGTGCTGCTGTTGGGCTCGCTGCCCGGTATCGTCATCGGCAGCTTTAGCGCGACACGCGTGCCCGAGACGGTGCTGCGCCTGACACTCGCCTGCGTGCTGTTCGTGGTCGCCGGCAAGATCATGTTCGCGGAGCTGCACCTGTCCTGGGCATTCGAGACGGCGCTGGCCTGGACGCACTGAACGAAAATGGCGTCGTCCAATATCATCTTGTAAGGTGGGCAAAGCGAAGCGTGCCCACCACTTTTCCTCATTCGAACAAGAATGGTGGGCACGGCGCTCACGCGCCTTTGCCCACCCTACGGCACCGCCGAACTACTCCGCGGTCCAGCCGCCGTCGATCGACAGGTTGGTGCCGGTGATCTGCGCGGCATCGTCGCCGCACAGGAACAGCGCGAGGGCTGCGACCTGCTCGGAGGTGACGAACTCCTTGGTGGGCTGCGCATCGAGCAGCACGTCGTTGATGACCTGGTCGCGGGTGAGGTTGCGGGCCTTCATGGTGTCGGGAATCTGCTTCTCCACCAGCGGCGTCCAGACATAGCCGGGGCTGATGCAGTTGCAGGTGATCTTGTGGGTCGCGACCTCCAGCGCCACGGTCTTGGTCAGGCCGGCGATGCCGTGCTTGGCCGAGACATAGGCCGACTTGAAGGGCGAGGCGACCAGCGAATGCGCGGAAGCGGTATTGATGATGCGGCCCCAGCCCTTCTTCTTCATGCCGGGGACGGCTGCGCGAATGGCATGGAAGGCCGAGGACAGGTTGATCGCGATGATCTGGTCCCATTTCTCCGGCGGGAATTCCTCGATCGGCGAGACGAACTGGATGCCGGCATTGTTGACGAGAATGTCGACCGAACCAAAGCTCTTCTCGCCAAGCGCGATCATCCCGGCGATCTCGGCCGGCTTGGTCATGTCGGCGGGCGAATAGACCGCCTTCACGCCGAAATCGGACTCGATCTTGGCGCGCTCCTTCTCGATGTCCTCCGGCGAGCCGAAGCCGTTGATGACGACATTGGCGCCGGCGGCGGCGAAGGCGCGCGCATAGGCAAGCCCGATGCCGCTGGTCGACCCGGTCACGACGGCGTTCTTGCCTGACAGACTACCCATATTACTCGCTCCTTTTTGGCGGGGGCGCAGTGACGTCCCCCGTGAGATCGTAGGTCACCATGGTCTCGCCGGATTGCGGCCGCTCGAGCCAGTCCTTGTGGCGCATCGACAGATGCACGTCACGCACGCCGGCTTCCCAGTGCTCGACCATGGCGACATGCGAAAAATCGTAATCCTTGGACGAGGATTCGTAGTTCTTGCTGCGGTAGATCAGGTGCACCACAGTCACGGTGCTTTCGCGCGATACCTTGGCAAGGAATTCCACGGAAGGGTCGTTCTTGAGATAATCGGGCAATTTGGAAATCAGGTCGCGCACGGCCCTGCGGGCGTTGTGCACCTGCTTGTTCTTGTCGGTGTTCATCCGCGTGCGGCTGGAGAAGCGGATGTCCTTCTCGCGCTCGGTCGCCTCGAGCAGCGAGGTCGGCAGATCGCCGCGGGCGCTGAACAGGTCGATCTGGAAGATCAGGAGGTCGCGGTCGGTCTCGGCGTCCAGCACGTAGTCGAGCGGCGTGTTGGAGGCGATGCCGCCGTCCCAATAATGCTCGCCATCGATCACGACGGACGGAAAGCCGGGCGGCAGCGCGCCGGAGGCCATGATGTGCTCGGGGCCGATTTTCTTGCCGAGCTTCCTGAACTCGAAATTGTCGAAATATTTGAAGTTGCCGGAGGTGACGCCGACCGCGCCGACCGACAGCCGCGTCTTCAGATCGTTGATGCGGTCGAAATCGACCAGGCGCTCCAGCGTCTTCTTCAGCGGTGCGGTGTCGTAATAGCTCTCGGCCTGCGGGCTGCCGGGCGGCCAGAGCGGCGCGGGCGGAATGCGCGGCGTGAAGAAGCCGGGCACGCCGAAGGTCGCGATCAATGCGGCGCTGGTCGAGTTGAACAGCTCGCGGCTGTGATCGCTCTTGCCGATCGGCTTCCACGGCACCGGCGCGGAGACCATCTCCCAGAATTCCTTCAGCCGCTTGACGCGCGTTTGCCCTTCGTTGCCGGCGATGATCGCGGCATTGACCGCGCCGATCGAGATGCCGGCGACCCAGTCCGGCTCGAAGCCGGCATGGCAGAGCGACTGATAGGCGCCGGCCTGATAGGAGCCGAGCGCGCCGCCACCCTGGAGGACCAGGACACGTTGCGCGTTCGCGGGGACTGTTGCGACTTCTGGACTATGATCGGTCATGCGGGAACAGTAGCAGATGGCGAGCGACCGTGGCGACAGTCTGCCGCGGCGTCAATGCATCCCGGGATCAAGTCTGGCTTATCGAGCGTCCGTCGAGGCCAGGATCATGGTCCAGAACACCTTGTATTTGGTGCCGGGAGCATAGCCCGCCGCGATGCCCAATTTTGTGACACCGCTCTTGAGCATGTTGGCGCGGTGCGGGGGCGAGTCGCGCCAGCCGGAAAACGCTTCCGCCAGCGTGTGATAGCCGGCCGAGACGTTCTCGACCGCAACGGTTGCCGGATAGCCGCCGGCGCTGAGGCGCTTGGCCAGCGGCGCGCGGACGTCATGGTCCATCTTGTTGGCCGCTGCCATGGCCTGGGACTGGGATTCGGCGAGACTCATCAGGGCAGGATCGATCACGACGGTGCCGAGCCCGTTGTTCTGACGGTATTGCGAGATCATGATCGCTGCCGCCTGCGCATCGAGCTTGGAGCCCGGAACGGACATATCGGCATACATCGAGGGCTGCTGGACCGGTGCCTCGTTGCCGGCGCAGCCGGCGAGCAGCAAAGTGATGAGTATTGCGGCCGCGGCGCGCATGAACAGGAGCCCCCAAAATCAGGGGCCGTTGTTGCATACCAACCGTGGCTGAAAGGTGAATATTGAGGAAAAATTGACCGGTTGGCCCCGCTTAGCCGCCCGCAAATATCCGGTAGCGCCGAGGCTCCAGGCCGATCGTGTCGCCGGCGCGCAGTTCCCTGCCGCGGGGAGCGTCGATCTCGATGGTCTCGCCGCCAGCGAGTGCCACCTCGGCTCGCTGCACGGGACCGAAATTCCGAACATGCCGCACGGCGCCCTCGAAGGCACCGCTGCCGGGCGGGCCGACCAGCATGTCGTGTCGCCGCACGAACAGTCTTGACGCGCCAGGCGCAAGGCCATCTGCCGCGAGCCGCAGCGGCCGGTCGCCGAGCGTGATGAGACCGTCCGCGATCAGCACCGGAAGCTCGATGGATTCGCCGATGAAGCTGTGGACGAACGCGGTCGCCGGGCTCTCATAGACGTCGTCGGGCGAGCCGATCTGCTCGATCTTGCCCTTGTCCATCACCACGACGCGGTTGGCGACTTCGAGTGCCTCCTCCTGGTCATGGGTGACGAAGATCGAGGTGACGTTGATCTCGTGGTGCAGCGAACGCAACCATTTGCGCAGCTCCTTGCGCACCTTGGCGTCGAGCGCGCCGAAGGGCTCGTCGAGCAGCAAGATGCGCGGCTCGATCGCGAGCGCGCGGGCCAGCGCGATGCGCTGGCGCTGGCCGCCGGAGAGCTGGCTCGGATAACGGTCGGCGAGCCAGTCCAGCTGCACCAGATCGAGCAGCTCCTTGACGCGCGCCCGGATGGTTGCTTCGTCCTTGCGGATCGCGCGCGGCTGCACGCGGAGCCCGAAGGCGACGTTCTCGAACACCGTCATGTGGCGGAACAGCGCGTAGTGCTGAAATACGAATCCGACGTGCCGCTCGCGGGCGCCCTGCGCCAGCGCGTCCTCGCCGTTGAAAGACACCTCACCGGAATCGGGCCAGTCGAGGCCGGCGATGATGCGCAGCAGCGTCGTTTTGCCCGAGCCGGACGGACCGAGCAGCGCGAGCAGCTCGCCGTCATTGACCTTGAGGTCGACGCCGTCGAGGGCTTTGAAGCTGCCGAACTTCTTGACGAGATTCCTGACTTCAATGCTCACTTGCGTCGTGTCCTTCGTCGAGGTGATTTTCCAGAACGGTCTTGGCGATCAGCGTGATCAGCGCCAGCATCGCCAGCAGCGAGGCGATCGCGAACGCCGCGACGAACTGGTATTCGTTGTAGAGAATCTCGACCAGCAGCGGCATCGTGTTGGTCTCGCCGCGGATATGGCCCGAGACCACGGAGACTGCGCCGAACTCACCCATCGCGCGCGCGTTGCAGAGCAGGACGCCGTAGAGCACGCCCCATTTGATGTTGGGCAGCGTGACACGGAAGAAGGTCTGCAGGCCCGAGGCGCCGAGCGAGATCGCGGCCTCCTCCTCCTGCGTGCCCTGCTCCTGCATCAGCGGGATCAACGCCCGCGCCACGAAGGGGAAGGTCACGAAGGTGGTCGCAAGCGCGATGCCGGGCACCGCGAACAGGATCTGGATGTCATGATCGCGCAGCCAGCCGCCGAAATAGCCCTGGGCGCCGAACAGCAGCACGAAGACGAGGCCCGAGATGACGGGGCTGACCGAGAATGGCAAATCGATCAGCGTGATCAGGAAGGTCTTGCCCGAGAATTCGAATTTTGCAATCGCCCAGGCCGCGACCAGGCCGAAGACGAGATTGAGGCCGACGGAAATTGCCGCAACCAACAGCGTCAACTTGATTGCGGACAGCGCCTCCGGGTCGGTCAGCGCGGCGAGATAAGCGAGGATTCCCTTCGAGAAGGCCTGCGCGAACACCACAACCAGCGGCAGCACGACGAAGACAGAGAGAAAGGTCATCGCCAGCGCGATGATGACGATGCGGACCGCGCGCGGTTCGGTGCGCAGATTGTTCCGCGCGGCCGCCGCATGCGCGCGTGCCTTGGCGTCGGGGGCCGAGAGCGAAACCGAATCTGCGATCTGCATCGTCATGATCCGCCCTCAGCGTGCCGGGATCCGGCTCTGCGCCCAGCGCTGGAGCCGGTTGACGGCAAAAATAATGACGAAGGACACGACGAGCATGACCACCGCGATGGCGGTCGCGTCGGCGTAGCGGAATTCGGAGAGGCGGATCACGATCAGCAGCGGCGCGATCTCGGAGACGTTGGGCAGATTGCCGGCGATGAAGATCACCGAGCCGTATTCGCCGACCGCGCGCGCAAAGGCGAGCGCGAGCCCCGTGAGCAGCGCCGGCCCGAGCGAGGGCAGGATCACGCGGATGATGGTCTGCCAGCGGCTCGCACCAAGGCTTCCTGCCGCCTCCTCGATCTCAGGATCGAGGTCCTGGAGCACCGGCTGCACCGTGCGCACCACGAAGGGGATGCCGATGAAGATCATGGCGACGAAGATGCCGACCGGTGTGAACGCCACCTTGATGCCGGCCGCCGCAAGCGGCGCGCCGAGCCAGCCCTTTTCGGCGAACAACGCGGTCAGCGCGACGCCGGCGACCGCCGTCGGCAGCGCAAAGGGCACGTCAACGATGGCATCGAACAGCCGCCTTCCCGGAAAGCGGTAGCGCACCAGCGCCCAGACGATGATGCTGCCCATCACGAGATTGACGCAGGCGGCCGCAAAGGCGAGGCCGAAGGACACGCGCAACGCATTCAGGGTGCGGCGGCTGGAGAGGATGTTCCAGAACTGCTCTGGGCTCAGCTCGAGCGATTTCAGGAACAGGCCGGCGAGCGGAATCAGGATGATGATCGACAGCCAGGACAGCGTCAGCCCCATGGTGAGACCGAAGCCCGGCAATGTCCGGCGTCGTGCTGCGATTGCGCTCACCAGGCCCCCTGTTTAAGCCCCGCCGACAGCGCCCGATCAGTTCTTGTAGATCTGATCGAAGACGCCGCCGTCGGCAAAATGTTCCTTCTGCGCCTTGGTCCAGCCGCCGAAAAGCTCGTCGATCGTGAACAGCTCGACCTTCGCGAAGGAGTTTTCGTGTTTCTTTGCAATCTCGGGATCGCGCGGACGATAGAAGTTGCGCGCCGCGATTTCCTGACCTTCCTTGGTATACCAATATTGCAGGTAGGCGTCGGCGGCGTTGCGGGTGCCTTTTTTATCGGCAACCTTGTCGACGATCGTGACCGGCGGTTCTGCCAGGATCGAGAGCGGCGGCGCCACGATCTCGAATTTCTCCGGACCGAATTCCTTGAGCGCCAGGTACGCCTCGTTCTCCCAAGCGAGCAGCACGTCGCCGACGCCGCGCTCGACAAAGGTCACGGTCGCGCCGCGCGCACCGGTATCGAGCACCGGCACCTGCTGATAGAGCTTTCCGATGAAATCCTTGGCTTTGTCCGCCGAGCCGTATTTCTTCTGCGCAAAGCCCCAGGCTGCCAGATAATTCCAGCGCGCGCCGCCTGACGTCTTCGGATTCGGCGTGATCACGGCGACGCCCGGCTTGAGCAGATCGTCCCAGTCCTTGATGCCCTTCGGATTGCCCTTGCGGACCAGAAACACGATGGTCGAGGTGTAGGGCGACGAATTCTGCGGCAACCGCTTCTGCCAGTCAGCCGTCGTGAGGCCTTTGCCCGCGATGGCGTCGATGTCGTAGGCGAGCGCAAGCGTCACCACGTCGGCCTGCAATCCGTCGATCACGGCACGCGCCTGCGAACCGCTGCCGCCATGCGACTGCTTGATCTCGACGCTTCTGCCGGTTTCCTTCTGATAGGCACTCGCGAACGCCTTGTTGAACTCGACATAGAGCTCGCGCGTCGGGTCATAGGATACGTTCAGCAGATTGATGTCGGCCGCGAGAGCCGAGCTTGCCAACAAGCCTGTCACGAGCAGTCCTGCAGCGAGCGGAACGATACGGCGCATCATGTCCATCTCCATTCACTTCGATGACGTCGGTGTCAGCGAAGACGTGCGGGCATAACTCGGGTCGAAATGCGCTTAAGTCAACGGAACCGGATTTTCTTGTTCGTAGCAGGGCAGCGTAACTTTGCTACGAAGTCTTCATCGTGTGGATGCCGCATTCCGTCTTGGCCCGGCCGCGCCAGCGACCGGCACGCTCATCCTCGCCCTCAGTCGTTCTGCTCGTGCAAGGCATACACCCAACCGACAGGAATCCCGACGCAACCAGCGGATGACGCGGCAATTTGGCGCGGGCGAAAATGGCCTCGAGTTCCTCGCGCGAAACATTGGCGAAGGGATTGAACTTCAACCGCGCACCGTCGTCCTCGACCACCGGAATGTCAGCGCGGGTACTGCCCTGGAAGCGCTTGCGGCCATTGAGCCAGGCGTCGAACGGTTTCAGCGCCCGCGCCAGCGGCTCGACCTTGCGGATACGGCAGCAGGCGTCAGGATCGGAGAACCAGAGGTCGCGGTCGGGATCCTCGCGCGACAGCGTCTCCTCGGCAGGCTTGATCGAGCGGACGTCCTTCAGGTCCAGCGTCGCGATCAGCGTGTCGCGATAGGTCAGCGTCTCCTCGAACAGCCAGCCGGTGTCGAGGAAGATCACCGGGATCGCCGGATCGACATCAGCCATGACCTTCAGCAGCGTCGCCGATTCCGTGCCGAAGGACGACACCAGCGCGAGCTTGTCGCGACCGACCGTCTTCAGTGCAGCAGTGATGATTTCAGCAGGCGAGGCATCGCGCAGGGCGCGATCGAGCTCCTGCGCCGAGGGCAGCGCAGAGCCGGATATGGGCGAAACCTGAGACGCGACTACGTTCACGTGCCGACTCCCTCGGAATGACGCAGTTGCATGCGCCGGTGCAGCGCCGTGATGCGGCCGTCACCGGTGGGCTGGTAGAACACCGAGTAGCGCTTCGCGGTCTGCATGAAGGCTTCCGCGTCGGCCTGCTTCTTGACGTCGAAGGAATCGAAGCCAGCGCGCAGCATGAACACGAACTGGTCCCGCAGGATCTGACCCGTCGCACGCAATTCGCCGCGGTAATTGTAGCGCTCGCGCAGCAGCCGCGCCTGGCTGTAAGCGCGTCCGTCGCGGAAGGTCGGGAACACCAGCGCGACGACGGCGATCTTGCCGAGATACGGCACCAGCTCGGCGATGTCGCGATTGTTCGGCCAGATCACGCCGACCTTGCCGGTCCGCTTGAGCAACGCATCCGCCTCGCCGACGAAGCGCTCGGCCGGCACCAGGATGTCGCCGCCCTCGGGCAGCGGCGTGTCGACGGCGAGCTTGACGAAGCTGTCGTCGGCGATCTTTCCGCCGTTAACGAGTGGCATAAACGCGCTCCTTGAAGGGTTCGACGCCGAGGCGTTTTACGGTATCCATGAACAGCTCTTCCGGCCGCTCGCGCAGTGCCAGATAGGCTTCCACGATGTCCTCGACGACGTCGGCGACCTCGTCGAACTTGACGCCGGGGCCGATCAGATTGCCGAGTGCGGCACTCTCGTCGGCGCGCCCGCCGATGGTGATCTGGTAGACCTCCTCGCCGTTCTTCTCGACGCCGAGAATGCCGATGTGACCGACATGGTGATGGCCGCAGGCGTTGATGCAGCCGGAAATGTTGATGTGGAGACGGCCGATCAGATTGGCCAGCTCGTGATTGGCGAAGCGCCGCGTCAATTCCTGCGCGATCGGGATAGAGCGCGCATTGGCCAGCGAGCAATAGTCGAGACCCGGGCAGGCGATGATGTCGGTGATCAGATTGACGTTCGGCGTCGCCAAGCCGAGCTTGTCGAGCGCCTTCCACAGCGCCGGCAGGTCGCGCTTGGCGACATGCGGCAAAGCGAGGTTCTGCTCGTGGCCGACGCGGATCTCACCGAAGGAGTATTTGTCGGCGAGATCGGCCAGTGCATCCATCTGCTCGGCGGTAGCATCGCCCGGAGGCGCGCCGATCGGCTTCAGCGAGATCGTGACGATGGAATAGCCCTGGACCTTGTGCGGAGCGACCGAGTTCTTGCGCCATGCCTCGAAATCGGGATCGGCCGCGGCCTGGCGCAGCTCGTCCGGCATGTGCGGCAGCTTCTCGTAGGCGGGATAGGTGAAGCGCGAGCGGATGTCCTCGACCACCTCGTCGTCGATCTGGAGCGAGGAGTTGCGGATGTGCTGCCACTCCTCCTCGACCTCGCGCGAGAATTTTTCGATGCCGAGCTCGTGCACCAGGATCTTGATGCGCGCCTTGTAGATATTGTCGCGGCGGCCGTACTGGTTGTAGACGCGCAGGATCGCTTCGATATAGCTGAGAATGTCGCGGCCATGCACGAAGTGCTTGATGGTCTTGCCGATGAACGGCGTGCGCCCAAGCCCGCCGCCGACCAGCACCTCGAAGCCGGTCTCGCCCTTCTCGTTCTTGATCAGCTTCAGCCCGATGTCGTGGATCTTGATCGCGGCGCGGTCGTGGTCCGACGCGGTGATCGCGATCTTGAACTTGCGCGGCAGGAACGAGAATTCCGGATGCAGCGTGGTGTGCTGGCGGATCAGCTCCGACCAGATGCGGGGATCCTCGATCTCGCCGGGCGCGACGCCGGCCCACTGGTCCGAGGTGACGTTGCGCATGTTGTTGCCGGAGGTCTGCATCGCATGGATGCCGACCTCGGCGAGATCGGCCAGCGCATCCGGCAATTCGGCGAGCTTGATCCAGTTGAACTGGATGTTCTGCCGCGTCGTGAAATGGCCGTAGCCGCGGTCGTATTTGCGTGCGACGTGGGCGAGCGCCCGCAGCTGGTTCGACGCCAGCGTCCCGTAGGGGATCGCGACGCGGAACATGTAGGCGTGCAGTTGCAGATAGACGCCGTTCTGCAGCCGCAGGATCTTGAACTCGTCCTCGGTGAGCTCGCCGGAGAGGCGGCGCTTCACCTGGTCGCGGAATTCCAAGACGCGCTCGTTGACGAGCGTGCGGTCGATTTCGTCGTAAGCGTACATGAGAGAATGCCTTAAACCTGAACCGGCTGTCCGATGGTGACGCCGGTGCGGCGGATCTGTTCGCGCAAATTGCCGGGTTCGATCTTGCCGTCGGCGCCGACCTGTACCGGGGCGATATAGGGACCGATCGCGCCCACGTCATCGGCCACGGATTCCGCAAGCAACGCTTTCGCCTCGTCGGAGTTGCGCACGATCGCAGCTTCCGAGAGGTCCGCGGACCAGCCCTTGGCGGCGGTGCGGTACACCACGATGCCGTCCCAGGTGCGATTGGCGGTCACGACCGAGGGGCCGGCGATTTTGATCTTCTTCTGTTCAAGCGGGGAGGTCATTCGGCTGCATCCAATAGGTCAGAGATGATTTGTTTTGGGGTTTGGCGGCGAAGCGAGCCGGCATGCCGGACCACATCGCCGATGATGAGAATGGCAGGGCCACCGTTGGTCCGCCGCACCAGCTCGGGCAGGTCGCGCAGCGTGCCGATCGCGCCTTGCGCATCGGGACGCGTGACGCGGGCGAACACGCCGACCGGCGTCTCCGGCGAACGGCCGGCGGCCAACAGGCCGGCGCGTATAGCGGGCGCAGCCGTCATGCCCATGTAGACCACAACGGTCATCCTGGCGTCGGTCAACGTCGACCAGTCCACGACGTCCGCGTCGCGCGCCTTGTGCGCGGTGAGGAAGGTAATGCGGGTTGCTTCGTGACGGTAGGTGAGCGGCACCTCGAAATCGGCGGCGCCACCAAGGCCTGCGGTAATGCCGGGAATGATCGAATAGGCAACGCCGGCATTACGCAGCGCTTCGACCTCTTCGCCGCCACGGCCGAACACGAAGGGATCGCCGCCCTTCAGCCGCACCACGCGCTGGCCGGATTGGGCGGCCTCGATCATGCGCTTGTTGATGGCGTCCTGCCCGATGCCGGGCTTGCCGACGCGGCGGCCGACCGGCACGCGCGTGGTGTCGCGGCGGATGCGGTCGAGAATTTCAGGCGAGACCAGCTCGTCATGGAAAACGATATCGGCATCCTGAAGCGCGCGCAGCGCCTTGATGGTGAGCAAATCCGGATCGCCGGGGCCGGCGCCGACCAGCGCGACCGAGCCTTCCGGCTTGTCGGCCCGCGCGAACGCGGATGGATCGGAAATCGCCTTGAGCGCCGCGTCCGCCTCGCCTTTGCGGCCGGCCAGAATGGCGGCGCCGATCGGGCCGTCGATGACGCGCTCCCAGAAGCGGCGGCGCAGCGGAAACTCGGCAATACGTTCGTTGATGGATTTGCGGAAGCCGCCGATGAACTCGGCGAGTTCGCCGATCCGCGCCGGCAGCAGCGCCTCGATCTTCTCGCGTACGCGCCGCGCCACGACCGGCGACGTGCCGCCAGTGCCGACGGCGACCACGACATCGCCGCGATCGACGATCGCCGGAAAGATGAAGCTGGAATGCTCGAGATCGTCCATGACATTGACCGGCAGCCCGAGCGCCTTGGCGCGGACCGACATCGCGACGCCGACATCGCCTGCGCCGGCGCAAACGACCGCGATGATTCCCGAGAGATCGGCGGTCAGCGGATCGGCCGCCGCAATGTCGATACGCGCGGCGTCCTCGGAGCTCAGGCCCAGGTCCTGATTGCCGTCGATCGCATGCACGCGGATGCGCGCACCGGCAGCGGCCAGCACGCGCAGCTTGGCGCGCAAAAGCTCACCCGCGCCGATGAGGACCACCGGACCGGCCTTGAGATCGAGGAACACCGGCAAGAACCGCATACGATACTCGCTCCCCCCAGATCCGGGGTTGACTGGAATTATTTTCTATATATGTGTCGTTTCGAGCGCGCAAAGAGAAAATTTTTTCTTCTCTTCTGCACCGCAACTATAGAATTTTCGCCTTCAAACGCAAAGTGGCAGAGATGCATCTTCTCAAGGACAATTCCACTGCTGACGGGCTGGGCAGCCCGGCCGCGGCCGAGCGCGCGCGCACGCAAGAATTTTCTGCTGATCTTGCCCCGAGCATGGACCATCTCGACCAGCTCGAGGCCCAGAGCATCTACATCTTCCGCGAAGCCTTCGGCCGCCTCAAGAAGATCGCCCTGCTATGGTCGCTCGGCAAGGACTCCAACGTCATGATCTGGCTGGCGCGCAAGGCGTTCTTCGGCCGTCTGCCGTTTCCGGCCCTCCATGTCGACACCGGCAAGAAGTTTCCGGAGATGTATCGCTTCCGCGATCACTACGGCAAGGAATGGGATCTCGATCTGCGTGTCGAGCCCTGCCCGCCGATTGATGCCGTCGACCCAACGCTGCCGCCGGCTGCCCGTTCCGCCGCGCGCAAGACCGAAGGCCTCAAGATGGCGCTCGCCAAATACGGTTTTGACGGCCTGATCGCCGGCATCCGCCGCGACGAGGAGGCGACGCGCGCCAAGGAGCGCGTGTTCTCGCCGCGCGGCCTGGAAGGCAATTGGGACGTGCGCGACCAGCCGCCGGAGTTCTGGGACCACTTCAACGCCTCGCCGCCGCAGGGCGCGCATTTGCGCATCCATCCGATCCTGCATTGGACCGAGTCCGATATCTGGGCCTACACCAAGCGCGAGAACATCCCGATCATCCCGTTGTATCTGTCGCAAAACGGCAAGCGCTATCGCTCGCTGGGTGATCAGGACATCACCAATCCGGTCGCCTCAAACGCGTCGACCATCGACGAAATCCTGATCGAGCTCGAGCAGACCAAGGTGCCGGAACGGTCCGGCCGTGCGCTCGACCACGAGACCGAGGACGCTTTCGAGCGCCTGCGCGTCGCCGGCTATCTCTGATCAAGGACGCGAGCGTCGTATGAACATGATCGTCACCCCCGCATCGCCTGCTACCCCGAACGGCACCACGCGGCCGCAGGTCCGCATCGTCATCGTCGGCCATGTCGACCACGGCAAGTCGACGCTGGTCGGCCGCCTGCTGCACGAGACCGGCAGCCTGCCCGACGGCAAGCTCGATATGCTCAAGGCCGTCAGCGCGCGGCGCGGCATGCCCTTCGAATGGTCGTTCCTGCTCGACGCGCTCCAGACCGAACGCGACCAGGGCATCACCATCGACACCACGCAGATCCGCTTCCGCACCAATTCACGTGACATCGTGCTGATCGACGCACCCGGCCACGCCGAATTCCTGCGCAACATGATCACCGGCGCCTCGCAGGCCGACGGCGCGGTGCTGATCATCGACGCGCTCGAAGGCGTGCGCGACCAGACAAGGCGGCACGGCTATCTCCTGCATCTGCTCGGCGTGAAGCAGGTCGCGGTCGTCGTCAACAAGATGGACCGTGTCGACTTCTCCGCAGAGCGCTTCAGGGAGATCAGCGACGAGATCTCGGCGCATCTGCAAGGCCTCGGTGTGAAGCCCACGGCCGTGATCCCGATTTCCGCCCGCGACGGCGACGGCGTCGCCGAGCGCACCGACCGCATCGGCTGGTACAAGGGTCCGACCGTGGTCGAAGCCCTCGACAGGCTCGAGCCGGCGCGGCCGCTGGAAGCGCTGGCGCTGCGCCTGCCGGTGCAGGCGATCTACAAATTCGACGATCGCCGTATCGTGGCGGGCCGGATCGAATCCGGCAGCCTGGTCGCCGGCGACGAAATCGTGATCATGCCGGCCGGCAAGATCGCCAGGATCAAGACGGTCGAGAGCTGGCCGGTGACGCCGGTCGCGGGCCGCCAGGGTGCGGGCCGCTCGGTCGGCATCACGCTCGACCGCGAGCTGTTCCTCGAACGCGGCGATATCATCGCGCATGCCAACAGCGCGCCGCGCGAGACCCGGCGGCTGCGCGCGCGAATCTTCTGGCTGCACGACAAGCCGCTGGCCAAGGGCGACCAGCTCCTGGTTCGCTGCGGACCGAAGGAAAGCCGCGCCACCGTCGTCGCAATCGAGAAGGCGGTCGATCCGGGCGAGCTGGCGAGCGTCGAGAACAAGGCGATCGGGCGCAATCATGTCGGCGAGATCGACATTTCCCTTTCGAATCCGATTGCCACCGATCCCTACACGGAAAATCCCCGCACCGGCCGTCTCGTGATCGAGGTGTCCGGGCGCATCGCCGGCGGCGGACTCGTGCTGTCGGTCGACGCCGGCCAGCGCGCCGTGCCCGTCGACATCGTGCCGGTGGAGTCCGCGCTGCGGCCCGACGAGCGCTCCGCGCGCTATCGTCACAACGGCGCCGTGGTCTGGCTCACCGGCCTCCCCGCCTCCGGCAAGTCGACTCTCGCAAAAGCGCTGGAGCGGCGGCTGTTCAGCAATGGCGGCTCACCGATCCTGCTCGACGGCGACACGCTGCGCGCCGGGCTCAACAGCGATCTCGGCTTCTCGACCGCCGATCGCAGCGAGAACATCCGCCGCCTCGCCGAAGTCGCGACGCATCTCGCCCGTAACGGCCACATCGCCATTGTCGCCGCCGTCTCGCCCGCCCGCGAGGACCGCGCCACCGCGCGCCGCATCGCCGACACTTCGTTCCGCGAGATTCACGTCGCGACGCCGGCGGAAATTTGCGAGGAGCGCGACCCCAAGGGCCACTACAAGAAGGCCCGCGCCGGCACGCTCGCATCGTTCACCGGCATTCTCAACGACTACGAGACGCCGCAAGCCGCTGAGCTCGTGATCGACACCTCGACGCGGACGGTCGCCGAGGCGGCGGACGAGATCGAACAGATGCTCAAGACGACCGGCGTGCTGTTCGACGAACTCGTGGACCTCGCCGCGAATATTTGAAGCCGGGCTCCGCTTGAGGGAGCCCGCACCCCGCCAAACACCGGTGTCGTCCTGGCGAAGGCCAGGACCCATACCGGGTGATCTATCCGTTAGGCTCGGTCGAAGTACCGGACGACGAGTCTTCGCCAAACCCCTCCCAGGACGACACTAGCGGCGCCACTCGCCTTGACATTTTGACAACTTTTGGGGGCCTTCTCACGGCCCCGATTTTGGGGCTAATAAGACCCCGAAAGCCGCTCCTTGGAGCGCATTTTGCTGCTGTCGGGTCAAAAGCAGCCAAAAACAGCCATTTCCAACGAGAAAGCCCATCATGAAACGCGTCGACGCCCACGGATTGAAGATTGCTCCCGTCCTGTTCGATTTCATCGCCAAGGAAGCGGCCCCGAAGACAGGGATTGCGCCGGATGCGTTCTGGGCCGGGCTTGCCGCCATCATCAAGGAGCTGGGCCCGAAGAACCGCGCGCTGCTGGCGGAGCGCGACACGCTGCAGGCCAAGATCGACGACTGGCACCGCGCCAACAAGGGCAAGGCTTTCGACCTCAACGCCTATACTGCCTTCCTGAAGGAGATCGGCTATCTCGTCCCGGAGCCGGCGACGCAGAAGGTCGAGACCGCCAATGTGGACGAGGAGATCGGCAAGATCTGCGGCCCGCAGCTGGTCGTGCCCCTGACCAACGCACGCTATGCGCTGAACGCGGCGAATGCGCGCTGGGGTTCGCTCTATGACGCCTTTTACGGCACCGACGCGATCCCGCACGATCCGTCCGAGAGCGGCAAGGGCTACAACAAGGCGCGCGGCGACAAGGTCATCGCCAAGGCAAAAGCGTTCCTCGATGCCGCCGTGCCGCTGGCGACCGGCAGTCACACCGACGTCACCGCCTATAGCGTGGTCGCGGGCCAGCTCGCGGTGAAGCTGAAGAGCGGCAATGCTACCGCGCTGAAGAACGCCGCGCAATTCGCGGGCTTCCAGGGCGACGCAGCCGCACCGAGCGCGGTGCTGCTCGCCAACAACGGCCTGCATGTCGAGGTGAAAATCGACCGCAGTAGCGCGATCGGCAAGGACGATCCGGCCGGCGTCGCGGACATGGTCATGGAGTCCGCGGTCTCAACCATTCTCGACATGGAAGACTCGGTCGCGGCCGTCGATGCCGAAGACAAGGTGCTGGTCTATCGCAACACGCTCGGCCTGATGAACGGCACGCTGTCGGCCGATTTCGAGAAGGGCGGCAAGACGCTGACGCGCTCGCTCAATGCCGACCGCAGCTACAAGACGCCTGACGGCAAGGGCGAAGTGAAATTGCACGGTCGCAGCCTGCTGCTGATGCGGAATTGCGGTCACCACATGTTCACCGACGCGGTGCTGGACGACAAGGACGAGGAGATTCCGGAAGGCCTGCTCGACGCCGCCGTCTCCGGGCTTCTTGCCGTGCATGACTTGAAAGGCAACTCCAAGGTCAAGAACAGCCGCACGGGCTCGGCCTATATCGTCAAGCCGAAGATGCACGGCCCCGACGAGGTGTCGCTGACCTGCGAGATCTTCGATCGCGTCGAGAAGATGCTGTCGCTGCCCGAGAACACGCTCAAAGTCGGCATCATGGACGAGGAGCGGCGCACCACCGTCAATCTCAAGGCCTGCATCCAGCGCGCCTCCAAGCGCATCATGTTCATCAACACCGGCTTCCTCGACCGTACCGGCGACGAGATCCACACCTCGATGGAAGCGGGTCCGATGATCCGCAAGAACGAGATGAAGGCGCAGCCCTGGATCAAGTCCTATGAGGATTGGAACGTCGACATGGGCCTGACCTGTGGCCTGCCCGGCCATGCCCAGATCGGCAAGGGCATGTGGGCCGCGCCCGACAAGATGGCGGACATGCTTGCCCAGAAGCTCGCCCATCCGCAGGCCGGCGCCACCACCGCCTGGGTGCCCTCGCCGACGGCCGCGACGCTGCACGCGCTGCACTACCACCAGGTCAACGTCACCGCGCGCCAGCAGGAGCTCACCAAGGGCGGCCCACGCGCGAAGCTCGAAGATATCCTCACCATCCCGGTGTCGAAGTCGAACTGGGCTCCCGACGACGTCAAGCAGGAGATCGACAACAACTGCCAAGGCATTCTGGGCTACGTCGTGCGCTGGATCGACCAGGGCGTCGGCTGCTCCAAGGTGCCTGACATCCACGATGTCGGCCTGATGGAAGACCGTGCCACCTTGCGCATCTCCAGCCAGCACCTCGCCAACTGGCTGCACCAGGGCGTCATCACCGAGGCGCAGGTGATGGAATCGCTCAAGCGCATGGCGGTCGTCGTCGACAAGCAGAATGCGGGCGATCCCGTCTACAAGCCGATGGCGCCCGCCTTCGACGGCACAGCCTTCAAAGCGGCTAGCGACCTCATCTTCAAGGGGCGCGAGCAGCCGAACGGCTACACCGAATACATCCTCACCGCGCGCCGCCGCGAGGCCAAAGCGGCCGGGTAGGCCCGAATAAGCGAGCACCAGAAGCCCCGGCTCACGCCGGGGCTTTTTTTGTTGGAGCAGTAGCCCGGAGCGAGCGAAGTGTAGTCCGGGGCCGCTATGGCTTGGGGCAAGACCCGGATTGCGCTGCGATCCGTCCGGGCTACGAAAGCCCGGCTAGAACACTGCCAGATATTTCAGCAGCGACACGATACCGATGATGATGACGACAACGCGCGCGATCTGCTTGGCGCGGCCGTCCATCGGCAGCATGTTGATGAGGTAAAGTACGAGAATGACGACGAGAAAGGTGACGAGGACGCCGACCAACATTGCTAGGACCCCCATTAGGCCAGTTGCTGACGCTCGATAACGCACAACTCTCGCGTCGGTTCCATCGAGGCAACCCTCTGCAACTTCTAGTAATTCCGTACTTCTACCGTCAGCCGGCCTGCCTAAAACTTTACCCTTTTCCTTTCAGATGCAGTCACCGTTGGGCCCTGAGCCACAAACGGCATGCGATTGCCTAGTCTTGCGTGCGCCCAGTTTTCCGATGTTGCCGGGGCGACTTCACGCACTTTGTAATGGGAATTGGGGGACTTCGATGCTGAATCGTCTGACCGTATCCGCGCTGCTGAAGGCGGTGATCGCGATCACATCGATCTGCGTGGTGGTCGCACTCTCGCTCACCGCCTACGAGTCCTGGGATCGCCTGAAGACCGCCAAACGCATCTCACAGATCGCCGACACGTCGGCCGATCTGTTCAAGGCGATGCACAATCTGCGCACCGACCGCTCGACCACGGTCCGGCTCCTGAACGCGACCGAGCCGATGGACGGCGAGATCGAGAAATATCTGCGCGCCCTGCGCGATGCCCAAATGCCCGCGATGGCACGCGCGATCGAGCTGCTGCCGACCATGGACTTCCCGCAGTCTGGCACCATGGTACCGGAGCTCGCGCGTCTGTTCAAATTGCTGACCGAAGAGCAGAAGCAGTTCTGGGAGGATGTGGCCAAGCCAAAGGACCAGCGCCGCGCCGGCCTGCCCAAGGAATACATGGAGACGACGCAGGGACTTCTCGACACGCTCGACAAGCTCTCGAACACGCTCGCCGCCACCGTCAATCACCTGGACGCCGCGATCGACCAGCTGCTGTCGATCAAGCAGAACGCCTGGCTGCTCCGCAACACCGCAGGCGAGGCGTCGCTGATCGTCTCGACCGGGCTTGCCGCCGGCAAGATCACGCCGGAAGGCCGCTACGCCTATACCCAACATGTCGGCGGCGCGAGCGCGATGTGGAAGGCGCTGGAGTTGTCGACGTCCGGCATGCAGTTGCCGGCGGGGCTCGCCTCCGCGATGGCCTCCGCCAAGACCTCCTATTTCGAGCCGCAATATCTGGCCTTGCGCGACCGTCTCGCGGACGCGCTGGTCAAGGGTGAGAAGCCCGAGATGACGGCGAACCAATGGAGCCCGCTCACGGTCGGCCGCATGGCGAGCGCGGTCGCAGTAGCAGAAGGTGCGCTCGATGCTGCCAAGATCCACACGCAGGAGCAGCGCGGCGCCGCAGAGCGCGCACTGTTCGTGCAGCTTACGCTACTGGCGCTCGCCGTGGGGCTTGCCGTCGGCGCGATCATGCTGGTCAGCCGCCGCGTCATCACTCCGCTCAACACCATCCGGGACGCCATGCTGAAGGTCGCCGGCGGCGACCTTGCCGTCGATAGCGGCTATCTCGATCGCAACGACGAGATCGGCGCGCTTGCCGGCGCGCTGGAGACCTTCAAGCAGCAGGCCAACGAGAAGCTCACGATCGAGGCGCAGGAGCGCGAACGCAATGCGGGCGCCTCCGCGCGCCAGCGCGCGGTCGAGACCTATGTCGGCGAGTTCGAGGGCGCGGTGCGCAAGACGCTCGGCGAGTTGAGCGAGGCCTCCGGCGAGATGCGCAAGACCTCGGGCGATCTCTCCGCGGTGTCGCGGCAGACCAACGACCGCGTGCAAATCGCGGGCAAGGCCTCCAATGACGCCTCCATGAGCGTCGACAGCGTCGCCGCCGCCGCGGAAGAGCTCAGCGCCTCGATCAACGACATCAGCCAGCAGGCCGCGCATGCCGCAGGCATCGCCAGCCGCGCCGTGACCCAGGCGCGCGACACCGACGGCACGGTCCAGGGACTTCAGAAATCGGCCGGCCGCATCGGGGAGGTCGTCGGCCTGATCAACACCATTGCGCAGCAGACCAATTTGCTCGCGCTCAACGCCACGATCGAGGCGGCCCGTGCCGGCGAAGCCGGGCGCGGCTTTGCCGTGGTCGCCTCCGAGGTGAAGTCGCTGGCGAGCCAGACGGCCAAGGCGACCGAGGAGATCTCCGAGCAGATCGCCGACATCCAGAAGGTCGCAGGCGACGCCATCAGCGCAATCCAGACCATCGGCGGCATCATCGGCGAAGTGAACGAGGTCGCGACCGCAATCGCCGCCGCCGTGCAGGAGCAGGGGGCGGCAACGCAAGAGATCACCCGCAGCACCCAGTTTGCGGCGCAGGGCACCAAGAACGTCTCGGACAACATCACCGGTGTCAAATCCGATGCGGACGCTGCTGCCGCTGCCGCCGACAACGTGAAGCACGCCTCCGAGATGCTGGAGAGCCAGAGTCGCCAGCTCGGCCATGAGGTCAGCGACTTCCTCGGCAAGATTCGCGCGGCGTAGGGTGGGCGGTTAAGAGAGCCGCGCCGACACCCTCGGTGTCGTCCTGGCGAAAGCCAGGACCCATAGCCACCGCACTCTGCAAGGGGCAGGCTGGTGGTCAGCGGTGTGGGGGCAACATCGGCATTTGGGGTAATGGGTCCTGGCTTTCGCCAGGACGACGTTGAGGGCTACTCCTTCGCCACTACCGGCACTTGGCGGAATCTTGCGCGCACCGAATCCGGCAATGGGGAGAAATTCATCGCGACACCGCGGCGGTCGTTGGCATTGCGGCTGGCGACCACCAGACCGTCGGCGCCCGCGACGATGTCGCCCTTGCGCAAGGTGGGATCGTCATCGACCTTGACCTGAGCGAGCCCGACCGGGTCTTTGCCGTTGCAGGTGCAGCCTGCGACAATCTCATTGCGATAGCGGAACGCGTTGGGCAGGTCAGAATAGGATTTCCCCTTGTCCGTCGTCGCGTCCTCGATGTTGCCGCCATAGACCAGTGAGGTCTCCGACGCGGGGCAGAAGCTCTTGCAGGATTGCGCCTTGCTCTCGGAATCATTTCCCTGCGCCGGGAAATAACGTCCGTCGCAGCCGCGCACGCAATAGGCCGTGCCGCCGCCGTAAGAGGCCCGCTGGCGCGGCGTGTCGTAGCGTGGCGCGTCATCGGTTTGGAACGGCATGCGGATCTCGGGGGCCGGCCGCCCGCGGAAGCCGCCGAACAGCGCCGAGAAAAAGTCCTCCGCATGGGCCGATGGCGTCAGCGCGAGGCCGAAGCAGGCAACGGCGACGAATGCCGCCGCGCCACCGGCGAGTTTGCCGATCGAACGTCTCTTCATGTGACCTCGCACGACCCTTAGTTCACGGCCGAATTCGAAATGTTCAGCGCT
Organism: Bradyrhizobium sp. Kon58; assembly: GCF_055807455.1. NCBI lineage: Bacteria > Pseudomonadati > Pseudomonadota > Alphaproteobacteria > Hyphomicrobiales > Nitrobacteraceae > Bradyrhizobium > Bradyrhizobium sp. Kon58. The sequence goes on along the minus strand of NZ_JBVVOT010000009.1, from coordinate 232,883 downwards.
TGCCGCCCCGAGGGCAGAGCTGTCGCGGCCGGACGCTTGCGCGCGGAATCACCGCCTTTCGCCATCAGCGGCGCGTTCTTCGGCAGCACGACGACCTTGGCGCCGACATTGACGCGGCCGAACAGGTCGGTGACGTCCTCATTGGTCATGCGGATGCAGCCGGACGAGACGAACTTGCCGATCGTGGTGGGATCGTTGGTGCCATGGATGCGGTATTCGCTCGACCCGAGATACATCGCACGCGCGCCGAGCGGATTGCCGGGGCCGCCGGCGACGAAGCGGGGCAGATAGGGTTGGCGCGCGATCATCTCAGCCGGCGGATGCCAGTCCGGCCACTCCGCCTTGCGGCTGACGCTCTGCACGCCCGACCAGGTGAAACCTTCGCGCCCGACGCCGACGCCATAACGAATGGCGCGGCCCTGGCCGAGCACGTAGTAAAGATAAGTATTGTTGGTATCGATGACGATGGTACCGGCCGGCTCGCTGCGGTCGAAGCTGACAATCTGCTTGCGCAGGCGATCGGGCAGCGCGGCATCCTCGTCGGAGGCCTGCGCGTTCGGGCTTGCATAGCCTTGGTTCGCATAACCCTGCGAATAACCCTGGTCCTGCGGGTAGGCCTGATCCTGCGGGTAGGTGTAGCCCAGCGTCTGTGCGCTTGCGGCGCCGAACGGCACTGCCAGCAAAGCCGTTGCGAACGCGAAAGCGGTGATGCGGCGCGGCGATAAGCGGCGTCGGACTGCAGAGAACTTCGTCATGTGCTGCCCCGTTGGATGCCTGCATCAGGGTGATGCGCTGGTCCGATCAACGCGGTCGAGCCGATACAAGTTCCCCTGCCGGATGCAGCAGCGACGTCACAGTCAAGCGAGCATTCCTTCACGAAGCCGCGATGGAACCCGCAGGGCGCTTGGACGTTCTCTCCTGGTCGTGGGCGCGCGGACCGAAGACTCCGTGCCGGAGAGGTATTGTGCGCGTCCTTCCCAGTGAACGTATGACTTCCGGCAACGGCGAAGGCACCCCGCTTCCCGAGAGCCACGGCGAGCTCCCCCCGGTGATCCGCCGCACCGAGCTCGTCGCCTTCTCGCTCGCCGGACTGCTCCTCATTGCAATCGTCGCGGTGCTCTATGTCGGAAAGGCGTTCTTTCTGCCTGTCGTGATGGCGTTCGTCACCGGCACGATGCTCTCGCCGGCGGCGACCTTCCTTGAGAAGCAGAAAGTGCCGCGGAGCCTCGCCGCCGCGCTGATCGTGTTCGCGGTGACCGCCGTGGTCGGCTTCATCGTCGCGCTGATCGCTTCGCCAGCGATGGAATGGAGCTCGCGCCTGCCAGAACTCGGCGCGCAGTTGAAAGACAAGGTCCACGTGTTCGACCGGCCGCTGGCGCTGTGGCGGGAGCTGCAGATGATGCTCGGCGGCTCGGAGGGATTGCCAAGCTTCCAGATGCCGAAATTCGATTGGGTGCAGCCGACGATCGAATTCCTGTCACCGACCTTTACCGAATTCCTGCTGTTCTTCGTCACCCTGATCCTGTTCATCGCCAGCTGGCGGGACTTGCGACGGGCAATGATCATGACGTTCAGCGATCATGAGGCACGGCTGCGCACGCTTCGCATCCTCAACGAGATCGAGGTCCATCTCGGCAACTACCTCTTGACCGTGACCCTCATCAATGTCGGCGTTGGCGTCGCCGCCGGCATTGTCTGCGCGCTCACCGGAATGCCCAATCCGGCTGGCCTCGGCGCGCTCGCGGCCACCCTCAATTTCATTCCGATCATCGGACCTGTGGCCATGTTCGCCATTCTGGTCGTGGTGGGACTGGTCACCTTTCCGACCGTCAGCGGCGGCCTGATGGCGGCGCTCGCCTTTGGCGGCATCACCTTCCTGGAGGGACATTTCGTCACGCCGACCATCATCGGCCGGCGGCTGGCGCTCAATGCGCTCGCGGTGCTGCTGGCGCTGGCGTTCTGGACCTGGCTGTGGGGCCCAATGGGCGCGTTCCTGTCGTCGCCGCTGCTGATCGTCGCCCTGATCCTGAAGGAGCATCTGTTGCCGCAGGATTCGCCGCAACTCCCGCAGGACTGACAGGTTTCCGTGAACGGAACTTACCCGACGACGAAACGTTTCCCGGCTGTCTCAGCCGTCAAAGTTCGGAGCCCCTGATGTCCACCACCAATGCCGAAGCCGCGATGAGAGACTGGACCGACAAAGCCACCAGAGAACGCCTCGAGAAGGATGTAGCAGCCGTGAAAAGCGATATCGCCGCCCTCACCGATCAGATCACCGACGCGCTCAATACTTTTGCCAACTCCTCCAGCAAGCAGGCCCGCCGCGGCTATAGCCAAGCGCGCGAAAACGTGGATTCCGCGATCGACGACATGTCGGAGCGCGGCAGCGCGATGATGGGCGCAGCACAGGAGGCCTACGGCTCGATCGAGGAGTCGCTGGAGGACGCGATCACCCAGCGGCCGCTCGCGACCGTCGGACTTGCGCTCGGCATCGGCTTCTTGATCGGCGCGATCTGGCGCCGCTGAGATCGCGAACGGGTATCGACACGGTGGCGCAGCGGCGCCGCCGGTGCGGGCTTGTGGGTTTGAGGAGCAAGGCCATGTTTCAGCGCTTCATCGACGGAATCAGCGCATCCACCGGGACCACCGTGCGGCTGACATCGCTGGCAGCAGGCGCGGCGTTCGCACTCTTCATCACCACGTGCTTCCTGTGCGCGGCGGCGTTCATTTCGGTGCTCAACAAATATGGTCCGGTGCAGGCCTGCCTCGCCGGTGCAGGCATTTTCTTTCTGCTGACCCTGACCGCGGCGGTGAGCTATTGGGTCTACAAACGGCAGTTGCGCAAGCAAGCTCATATCGCGGCCGAGCGCGCCACGAAGTCGGCGGCCTCGAGCATGCTCGCGGACCCCATGCTGCTCGCCACCGGACTCCAGATCGTTCGCGCCATCGGGATCAAGCGGCTGTTGCCGATCCTGGCGATCGGCGGCGTCGCCCTCGGAATCATGGCGAGCCGCGCCGGCGTACCCGACGAGGCATCGGCTGAACCTGCCGAGTAGGGGCTAGCGCGCGTTAGAAAATTTCGTCATAGGTCCCGCAAGCGCATCTTTCGGAATTCGACATCCGCGGGCGCCCCGCCAAATTTGCGTCGCCCGACGCGAATGTCCCTACTCACGCAAACGCTACTCGGATAGGCAGGCGGTTGCCGCTAAAAGCAGCGCCCCTGATTCCAAAAGTCATTTTTCGATGAAACCGTCCGTCCAGGCGAACCTCGCCGCATTCCATCACGACCCCCGGCTCTATTTGACGCTCGGCATCGCCAACTGGTCGGTTTTCGTCGACCACATCCCGAACAACGTGGTCAATTTGCTGACGCTGCGCAATTTCGGCTTCAGTGGCGCCGCAGACTTGTTCGTGTTCGTGGTGGGCTATGGGGTCGCGATCATTCACGGCAGGATCGCACTGGAGCGCGGCTATGTCGTCGCGGCGACGCGCATCTTTCGCCGCGTCTGGCGGCTGTATGCCGCCTATGTCGTGCTGTTCGTGATCTATATCGACACCATCGCCTATGTCGCCTCGCAATCCAAGGCGCCCGAGATCATCCACGAATACAACATATCGGGAATTCTCGAGCACCCGCTGCGCATCCTGGTGCGTGGCCTCGTGCTCCAGGAGGAGCCGCTGAATCTCGATCTGTTGCAGCTGATGATCCCGCTGATGGCCTTCTTTCCGTTCGCGCTGTGGGGGCTGTTGCGGCGGCCGAACCTGACGCTTGCGGCATCGGTCGCGCTGTACGTCGCGGCACGGTGGTTCGACTGGAATTTTCGGGTCTATCCGGACCAGGAGTGGACCTTTAACCCGTTCTGCTGGCAGATGCTGATGGTGCTGGGCGGCTGGTTCGCCGTGACCGGTGCGTCGGGCCGCGCGTTACACGGCCTGTCCTGGCTGCGCGTGCTTGCGGGCGCCTATCTCGTATTCGCAATGGCGATCACGCTGATGCGCCACTCGCCGGCGCTTGCCGCCTACTTGCCCAACATCGTGCTCGACAACATCACGCCGACCGACAAGGAAAACCTCGCGCCCTATCGCGTGGTCCACTTCCTCGCGCTCGCTTTTCTCGCGACACATCTCGTGCCGGCCGATCATCCCGGGCTGCAATGGAGATCGCTACGGGCGGTCATCCGATGCGGCGAGGAATGGCTCGCGGTGTTCTGCGTCGGCGTGTTCCTGTCCTTCGCCGGCCATCTCATCCTGATCACCGGTGCCAATCTGGTAGTGATGCAGATCGCCGTGAGTCTGGCCGGCTTCGCGGCGATGGCCGCGGTCGCATATTACATCGCCTGGTCGAAGCGGCAGGACCTGCCGGCGGCCTTGCGGCAACAGGCCTAGCCCGGCACCTTCCGATTCCGCTAGGCCGGCCATCGCGGCTGGGCTAAGCGGAGCGGCAGCGGATTGCGCGAGGAGGCCGGGCGTGGTGATGGCGAATGGCGGGGGTGAGGGAGCCGAAAGCGCGCCCCGGCGCGGCCGGCCGAGGTCGATCGAGACCACCAACGCCATTCTCCAAAGCGCCTATGCGCTGATGGCCACCACCGGCCTTGCCGCCACCACCATCGACGCGATCGCGCGCCACTCCAGCGTCTCCAAGATGACGATCTACAAATGGTGGCCGTCTCGCGAAGCCTTGCTGATCGACGCCTTCCTTCATCAAGCCGCGCAGATGCTGCCGCTACCGCCTGCAAGTTCGGGCAGCCCCGCCGCGCGCGCACGCCGCCATGCCGCCGCCTATGCCGAAGCGCTCCAGGGCGAGTTCGGCAAGGTCCAGCTCGCCGTCATCTCCGAATGCATCTCCAAGACCGGCTCGGCGGAGCTGTTCTACGCCCGCTACCTGCAATTCCGCCGCGACGCGCTGGTCGAGATGATCGCCGCGGGCCAGAGCGACGGCAGCATTCTGGCGGAAGCACCGCCCGAAGATCTCTACGACGCGATCTATGGCAGCCTGTTCTACCGCTACGTCTTCGGCATTGCGCCGATCACGCCGGCCTACGCGCGCAATCTGGTTGACCTCGTGCTGCGGCCGAAGAGCTAACCTGGAATCACCGCGCGGGCCGGATCGGTGCTGAAAGCTTGTCGGTGCGGTCGCGCTCGGTCATGTCCTCGACGGTCTCCATCGGCGCGGTCAGCTCGTAGACATAGGAGACGTCGGTGAAATAGCGCTTGGCGGTGCCGCCGAGCGCCTCGGGCGCGACGCGGTCGAGCAGGATCAGGCCGAAATCGGAATCGGGGCGGCGCGTCGCTTCGCTGGTGTTGAACTCCTCCCAGCGGAAATAGAAGACCTCGCCGGCGCCCTCGTTCGTCACCGTCCAATTGGCCGTGATGTGCGGATGCTTGCCGACCAGCGACAGGCCCTCGTCGGAGTGCGAGGCGAGCTCGAAGAACAGCAGCGACAGGCTCTGCGCCGCGCGCGCGCTGACTGCGATATCAGGACCGGTAACGGCGATGCGGTCGGCATGCGGAATGGCGCGCGCCTCGAACAGGCCCTTCAGCTTGACACCCTGCCACTGGCTCTCGCTGAGCAGCGAGACGACGTTGGACATGGCGTGGATGCGGCCGATCAGGAGCTCGCGCGCGACATCGATGTCGGAGCCATGGCGCAGCGTGCGGGTCACGATCGACTGGATCACCGCCAGGATGTTTTTGACCCGGTGGTTGAGCTCGTCGATGACAGCGGTCAGCCGGCGCTCGAAGCCGATTCTGACCTGGATTTCCCGGCTGAGCCGCAAATTGTTGTAGGCGACATAGCCGAACAGGCCGCACACCATCGCGGTGATCGCAAAGCCGATCGCCGCCACGATGATCGCAGTCTGTTCGGCGCGGCGCGCCGAATTGGTCTTGGCGTAATAGCCGAGCTGCCAGTCGCGACCACCGAAGCTCACCGTGCGCGTCGCCGACGGCGCCGGCCCATCGGCCGCCGTCGGGCGGGCCGAGACCACGCCTTGATCGTTGGCGACCAACTCGCCACCCTCACGGCGCGGATCCTTCAGCGCGACCGCGAACAACGACATGTCGTCGTTGGTCAGCATCAGGGAAGAGAGCTCATAGGAAAATGTGATGAAGCCCGCCGGCTCCGTCGCGCCCTCGGGGATGACGGGAGCGGCCACAATGATGCCGATCGGCCCGCCGCCACGCAGGAGGGCAACCGGTTCTGAGGCAACCGACCTCTTCTCCACTCTGGCGCGCGTCAGCATGGCGCTGCGCACCTGGTCCTGGTCGTAACTGCGGCCGGGCAGCCCCTTGGTCTCGTTGCTGCGCGGCTCGAGATCCATCAGCACATCGATCGGCTGGGTGACACCTGCCGGATCGATCGGCTTGTCGTCATAGCTGCGGATTCGCGGATTGGGGAAGCCGGCGCTCGCGATGGCGGCCTGTGCTGCGGCAAGCTCGTTCGGCTTCAGGCGGGCGACCCAGCCCGCCACCACGAAATCAGTCTTGAAGGCGTAGATGGCCGAGCGCAGCGGCTCGAGCATGTTTGGCTTGAGCACCGACGGCGCCCGAAACAGGCCGGAGGCAACCCGCGCGAGCAGTTCGCGCTCGGTGAGCCGGTCCTGGACCAGGCTCGCATGGACGTCGATCGCGCGCGCCAGCGCGATCCGGTCCAGCGCCAGCTCCTGGTCGTGGACGCGATAAGCCGCAAGCCCGGAGAGCAGGGCTCCGAGAAGAGCAATGAAGCCGATGATGAAACCCAGCCTGACCACGCGACTACTCAGGCGAAAGCAGGAGGTCGGCAATAAACACGGAGCATATGGACGCCGCTCGAACGGGCACGTGCCGAAACAGGGTGAACCCCAATGGCCGAGATAATGGAGGAGGAGGCATCGATACGCAACTTGGGTCGCCTGAGAAGCTTAAAGCCGCCCGGCCGATGGTCCGGCCGGAATGGATTGCTCCGGGCACCGGAGGTAATCAATTGCCGTGACCGAAATTTGTTCCGCGGACACGGCTCTGCCCATGCCGTTATCCGGGGAAAACGCCTGCGCCAAGTGGTCGCGCCGGTCAGCCGGCCCGTTTCAAGCCGCCTTTGGCCTCGATGAAACCGATGATGCGGTCCATTCCCTGGCTCTTCTTCAGGTTGGTCATGACGAACGGTCGCTCGCCGCGCATGCGCCTGGCGTCCGTCTCCATCTTTTCCAAGGAGGCGCCGACATAGGGCGCCAGGTCGATCTTGTTGATGACAAGGAGGTCGGACCGGGTGATGCCGGGGCCGCCCTTGGACGGGATCTTGTCGCCGGCCGCCACGTCGATGACGTAAATGGTGAGATCGGCGAGCTCCGGGGAAAAAGTGGCAGCGAGGTTATCACCGCCGGATTCGATCAGCACGAGATCGAGCCCGGGAAACTTGGCGCGCATATCCGCCACCGCGGCGAGATTCATCGAGGCGTCCTCGCGGATCGCGGTGTGCGGGCAGCCGCCGGTCTCGACCCCGGCAATGCGATCCGGCGTCAGCGAGCCCGAGCGTACCAGGAATTCCGCATCCCATTTGGTGTAGATGTCATTGGTGATCGCGGCGATGTCGTAGCGCTCGCGCATGGTCTTGCAGAGCAGGTCCATCAGCGCGGTCTTGCCCGATCCGACCGGACCGCCGATGCCGACACGCAAGGGACCGTGAGATGTAGCCATTGCTTCTTTCCTATCGTCGTCCTGGCGGCTGCGGAGTGTACTGGCCGCAATCAAGATCTGAACAACCGCGTATATTGCGTCTCGTGCCGCAGGCTGGCGAGGTCGGCGCGAAAATTCGCGCCGCCGAGATCGTCCAAGGTCGCATTCAGCGCACGATTTGCCGTCGCGGCAACCGCGCCTTCCAGCCTCACCAGCACGCGCTGGCTGTCGGTCTGGCCGAGCGGAATGAGCCGGCTGGCCGCGGAGATCCAGTTCGAGACCAGCGCATGCAGGAAGGCGTGCAGCGTCGGCGCCAGCGGCACGCCGTGCATCGCGGCGACCACGCCAACGGCAACGGGATAGATCAGTGGCGTCCGGCATGCCGCAACCATGGCATCCAGCCCGTCGGCATCCCACGCGGCGCGGGCGATGTCGATGAAGGCACGGCCCTGCGATGTCGTCTCCAGCTGCCGCTCGCGCGACGGCACGAAGGCCGCGGCGAGCTCCGCGATATCGCTCAAGGTGTCGCCCTCACCCGCTTCAGTGGCGCGATAGGCGTGGACCAGAAAAATCGCATCGCAGAAGCCCGAGCCATCGCGAAGCATCGCGTCGAGCCAGTCCGCCAGCGTCGCGACGTCGGTGATGTCGCCGGCCTCGACCGCCCATTCGATGCCGCTGGAGTAGGAAAAGCCGCCGACGGGAAACGCGGGCGACAGCCACGTCATCAGCCGGTACAGCGCCGCCGCCTCGCGCTCCGCGAGGTCGCGGGCCGCGACCGGCTCATTTGTGGTCATGAGCATGCTTGTGGCCATGGTCATGGTCGGGGTGATCGCAATGCTCGTCGTGGTGGTGATCGTGACCGTCGCCATGTGCGGCGTGACCATGGTGGTGATCATGACCGTGATGATCATGATGATCGTCGTGGCCATGATCGTGATGCGCGTGGTCGTCGTGTCCATGGGCATGACCGGCATCGGCATAGGCGCCGCCTTCGGGATCGAACGGCGCTTCGATCTCGATCACGTGGGCACCGAGGCCCTTCACCATGGCTTCGATGACGTGGTCGCGGCGGATGCGCAGGCCCTTGGCCATGATCTGCGTCGGCAGATGACGATTGCCGAGATGCCAGCCGACACGAATAAGGTGGTGGGGATCGTGGCCGCGGATCTCGAGCAGCGGCTCGGGCGCGGCGACCACCTCGACCAGCCGTCCGTCCTCCAGCACCAGCGCATCGCCGCCACGCAGCGCGACGGCATTCTCCAGGTCGAGCAGGAACTCGAGCCCCCGCGTCCCCATCATCGCCATGCGGCGGCGGTGTCGATCGTCGAAATCGAGCACGACCGTATCCGCCGGCGCTTCCGCGAAGCGGTGTTGTCCCCTGACCTGCGTCGCCCGGATCATGCGCTTTTACCTCGTTACCGTGTCTCGACCTTCTCGGGCGTGATCACTTCGATCTTCGGCGGCGCCGTAAAACACTTCACCGCGACGCGGCCAAACGTCTTCATGTGCTCCATGGCGCGATGCGGCACCAGTGCTTCGGCATTCTCCCACTGCTCGACGAACACCATCTTGGCGGGATCGGTGACGCTCTCATGCAGATCATAGGTGATATTGCCGGGCTCTTTCCGCGTCTCCTTGATGCAGGCGGTGGCGGCTGCAATGAATTCGGCGCGCGTTTCAGGCTTGATGGTCAAGGTGGCGACGACGTAGATCACGAGAAATCCTCCCGGCTTTTCTTCTGGGCTTCAGATACCCGGCGGGACCTTAGACCAGGCGAGATCGAACGCAAAACCGGAAAAGCTGTCTCCGATATGCGACCAAGACATACTCCTGGGACATGCGTTGAGGCGCTATTTCAGTACATGAAATATCGCTGCGCCATCGGCAGCACCTCGGCGGGGGCGCAGGTCAAGAGCTCGCCGTCGGCGCGGACCTCATAGGTCTCCGGATCGACCTCGATATTGGGCGTGGCGTCGTTGTGAATCATGCTCTTCTTCGAGATCCTGCCGCGGGTGTTCTGGACCGCATAGAGCTTCTTGTCGATGCCGAGCTTACGCGCGAGGCCGCCGGTAATCGCGGCCTTCGAGGTGAACACCACGGAGGACGCGGTCATCGCCTTGCCGAAGGCGCCGAACATCGGCTGGTAATGCACCGGCTGCGGGGTCGGGATAGAGGCGTTGGGATCGCCCATGGGAGCCGCGACGATCATGCCGCCCTTGACGACGCAATCCGGCTTGACGCCGAAGAAGGCTGGCGACCACAGCACGAGATCGGCGAGCTTACCCTTCTCCACCGAGCCGATCAGCTTCGAAACGCCATGGGCGATCGCGGGATTGATCGTGTATTTGGCGATGTAGCGTTTGACGCGGAAATTGTCGTTGTCCTTGCCCTTATCCTGCGGCAACGAGCCGCGCTGCTTCTTCATCTTGTCGGCGGTCTGCCAGGTCCGGATGATGACCTCGCCGAGGCGGCCCATGGCCTGGGAGTCCGAGGAGATCATCGAGAGCGCGCCGAGATCATGCAGGATGTCCTCGGCCGCGATGGTCTCCTTGCGGATGCGGCTTTCAGCGAACGCCAGATCTTCCGCGATCGAGGGATCGAGGTGGTGGCACACCATCAGCATGTCCAGATGCTCGTCGATGGTGTTGCGCGTGAAGGGCCGCGTCGGGTTGGTCGAAGACGGCAGCACGTTCTTCAGCCCCGCGACCTTGATGATATCAGGGGCGTGGCCGCCGCCGGCGCCCTCGGTGTGGAAGGCGTGGATGGTGCGGCCCTTGAACGCCTTGATCGTATCCTCGACGAAGCCGGATTCGTTCAGCGTGTCGGTGTGGATCATCACCTGGATGTCGTAGTCATCTGCGACCGACAGGCAGGTGTCGATCGCGGCCGGCGTGGTGCCCCAGTCCTCGTGCAGCTTCAGCGCACAGGCGCCGGCCTTGATCATCTCGACCAGCGCGGCGGGCCGCGAAGCGTTGCCCTTGCCGGAGATGCCCAGATTGACCGGGAAGGCGTCGAACGACTGGATCATCCGCCCCATGTGCCACGGCCCCGGCGTGCAGGTGGTGGCGAACGTGCCGTGCGAGGGGCCGGTGCCGCCCCCGAGCATCGAGGTGACGCCCGACATCAGCGCGTGCTCGATCTGCTGCGGACAGATGAAATGGATGTGGCTGTCGAAGCCGCCGGCGGTGAGGATCTTGCCTTCACCCGCGATCACGTCGGTGCCGGGGCCGATGATGATGGTGACACCGGGCTGGATGTCGGGATTGCCGGCCTTGCCGATGCCGGCGATCATGCCGTCTTTGATCGCGACGTCGGCCTTCACGATGCCCCAGTGATCGACGATCAGCGCATTGGTGATGACGGTGTCCGCCGCACCCTGCTTGTTGGTGACCTGCGACTGGCCCATGCCGTCGCGGATCACCTTGCCGCCGCCGAACTTCACTTCCTCGCCGTAGGTAGTGAAATCCTTCTCGACCTCGATGATGAGGTCGGTGTCGGCCAGCCGCACCCTGTCGCCGGTGGTCGGGCCGAACATGTCGGCATAGACGGAACGCTTTATTTTGACGGACATCACAAGCCCCGTTTGCGTTTGAATTTTGACATGGTGCTCACAGCGAGGTCCTCGCCGTGAGCACCATGTCGTCGAATGTCGTATCGAGCCAAGAGTTGGCGCCGCGGCAACCGGCGACAACCTGCTCGGCCCAGTCGGTGTAATCGACCAGATCGTCGCGTTCCTCGGCCGTCGGATCGGAATGTACGCGCGCGCCGATATTGCTGATCTTGTCGGCGATCTTGATCAGCCTGGCGCCAGCCGATTTTTTCGGTGCGTCGAGCACCTGACGCCGCCGCCGCTCCGGCTTCGGCAGGCTCATATCGTCGGTGCATTCCTCGACAAGCGACGCGACACGGTCGGAGAATTTTTGCGCGAGCTCCTCGCGCGTGGTGTCGGTGTCCTCGATCACATCATGCAGCCAGCCTGCTGCAACGAGTTCGGCGTCGGCGCCGTCCGTCGCGGTGGCAAGCAGGTTCGCGACCTCGGCGAGGTGATTGATGTAAGGCTCATGACCGCGGCCTTTGCGCGCCATCCCGTTGTGACGGCGCGCGGCGAGCTCGGCGGCTTCGGAGACGAGGCGGACAGGTGACAGCATGGCAAAGTCCTCCGTTTTCGCCTCAACCGTGCCGCGCCACGCTCGTTCCTGTGGAATTCACAGCTTCCCCATTACGTCGCCGCGGAAGCCGTAGATGGTCTTCTTGCCGGCCACCGCGACGAGCTGGACGTCGCGGGTCTGGCCCGGCTCGAAGCGAACGGCGGTGCCGGCGGCGATGTCGAGGCGCATGCCGCGGGCTTTCTTGCGGTCGAACTTCAGCGCCGGGTTGGTCTCGAAGAAATGGTAGTGCGAGCCGACCTGGATCGGGCGGTCGCCGGTGTTGGCAACCGTCAGCGTCACGGTCTTGCGGCCGGCATTGAGCTCGATCTCGCCGTCCTGGATGAAGAGTTCGCCGGGGATCATGCTTCTCTCCTACCTGATCGGCTCGTGCACGGTGACGAGCTTGGTCCCGTCCGGAAAGGTCGCTTCGACCTGGATGTCGTGGATCATCTCCGGGATTCCCGGCATCACCTGGTCGCGGGTGAGGACCTGCGCACCCGCCTGCATCAGCTCGGCGACGGTGCGGCCGTCGCGCGCGCCTTCGAGGATGAAATCGGAGATGAGCGCGATCGCCTCGGGATGGTTGAGCTTGACGCCGCGATCCAGTCGGCGGCGGGCCACGATCGCCGCCATCGAGATCAGAAGCTTGTCCTTTTCGCGGGGAGACAGGTTCATGCGAAATCTCTTCCGTTCAACACTTTCAGTCGATCAATTGAGCCAGAGCCGCGGCAACGCCGCACCGGTGCGCGCCAGCACGGCCATCATGTCGGCGCGCAGCCGCGCCGCATCTTGGGCACAGAACCGCGCCATTGCAAAGCCATTCCAGGCGGATATCCCGACCTCGCCGCCAAAGGATTCCGAGGCCTCGCGGAGACGCTCGATCAGGGCCTCGTCGCCGGGCACGATCAGCGCCGTGCCGATCGCAGCGCCGCCCTTCGCCACTGCCGATCGCGCAAGCTTTGCGCCGATGTTGCCGTCGAGCCTGACGGTCTCGGCGAACACTAACTTGCCGCCGCGACGCAGCCGCCAGCGGTCGACGAACTCGCCCTGCTCCATCCGTTCGCCCATGGCGGTGCGGCCGAACACCACGATCTCGCACAGCAGGAGCGAGGCAGTCGCATCGAGGTCTATGTCGAAGCGGCGCCGCACGCGCGCCCGGTCGAACAGGATCGTCTCCTGCGGCAGCCAGCCGAGATGTGCGCCTGCGGCAACCTTCAGCGCTATATTGAGCTCCGCCGCCTGCCCTGGCGCGCGGTAGACCTTTTCCGCGGCTGCCGTCGTCAGCGTCAGCTTCGAACCATCTGCGGCCGCGATCTCAATGTCGAAGCGATCGCCGCCCGCAACGCCGCCGGCCGTGTTGACGAACACACCGGAGAGACCCTCGTCCTCCGGCGAAGGGAAGCGCACGCGCAGGGAGCCGGACTCATGCAAGATCCCGCGACGTGTCACACCGTCGCGCGCGTGGACGTCGAAGCGCACCGCGCCGCGGGCGCGGTTGGCGTCGAACACCGAAGATGTCGCTAAAACGTCGCTGCGCATCCGCCTCCCCAGCCGGTCGCGGCAGAATGGCCTACAGCGCCATCTGGCGGCTGATTTCGCTCGCGTCGAGATTGGAGCGGTCGCAGGTGAACTTCACCGCGCCGCGATCCATCACCGCAAAACTGTCGCCGAGTTCGCAGGCAAAGTCGAGATATTGTTCGACCAGCACGATGGCGATGTTGCCGAGATTGCGCAGGTACGAGATGGCTCGGCCGATGTCCTTGATGATCGAGGGCTGGATGCCCTCGGTCGGCTCGTCGAGCAGCAGCAGCTTTGGCCGCATCACCAGCGCGCGCCCGATTGCGAGCTGTTGCTGCTGGCCGCCGGACAGATCGCCGCCGCGCCGTCCGAGCATGGATTGCAGCACCGGGAACAGCGAGTACACGTCGTCCGGAATGTGCTTGTCCTCGCGCCTGAGCGGGCCGAAGCCGGTCTTGAGATTTTCCTCGACCGTCAGAAGCGGAAATATCTCGCGCCCCTGCGGCACGAAGCCGATGCCCTTGCGCGCACGCTCATAGGGCTTCAGGCCGGTGATATCGCTGCCGTCGAGCACAATCGCGCCCGAGGAAATCGGGTACTGCCCGACCATGGCGCGCAGGAGCGAGGTCTTGCCGACGCCGTTGCGCCCGAGCACGCAAGTCACCTTGCCGGGTTCGGCCGCGATCGAGACGCCGCGCAGGGCCTGCGCCGCGCCGTAGAACAGGTTGATGTCCTTGACCTCAAGCATCGCTCAGCGCCCCAGATACACTTCGATGACCCGCTCGTTGGACGAGACCTGGTCGATGGTGCCTTCCGCGAGCACGGTACCCTCGTGGAGGCAAGTGACCTTGACGCCGAGCTCGCGCACGAACGTCATGTCGTGCTCGACCACCATCACGGTGTGGGTCTTGTTGATTTCCTTGAGCAGCTCGGCGGTGAGATGCGTCTCGACGTCGGTCATGCCGGCGACGGGCTCGTCGACGAGGAGCAGTTTCGGATCCTGTGCGAGCAGCATGCCGATCTCGAGCCACTGCTTCTGGCCGTGGCTGAGGCTGCCGGCGAGACGGTTGCGGGCATCGGTGAGGCGGATCGTCTCCAGCACCTTGTCGATCTGCTCGGATTCGGCCCGGCTGCCGCGCCAGAACAGCGTAGCCTTGACGCTGTGGTCGACATTGAGCGCGAGCAACAGATTGTCCTGCACGGTCTGGCTCTCGAACACGGTCGGCTTCTGGAATTTGCGGCCGATGCCGAGCTCGGCGATACGGGTTTCGTCTAGTCGCGTCAGATCGGTGACGCCGTCGAACAGCACGGTGCCTTCGTCAGGCTTGGTCTTGCCGGTGATGATGTCCATCATCGTGGTCTTGCCGGCGCCGTTCGGGCCGATGATGGCGCGCATCTCGCCGGGCTCGAGCGTCAGCGAGAGGTTGTTGATGGCGTGGAAGCCGTCGAACGAGACGTGCACGCCGTCGAGATACAGCATTGCAGAGGTCGCGCGGGTATCCATGACGTTCATTGCGCCTCCTCCGCCATTTTGGGTTCGGTGACGCCGTCTTCGGCCGCGGCGCTCGCAATGGTCGCGGCGTCGCGCCTTTCCTTCGACGAGTCCCACCAGGCGTTGAACGTGCCGACGATGCCCTTGGGCAGCAGCAGCGTCACCAGGATGAACATGGCGCCCAGCATGAACAGCCAGTAGGGCGCAAGCATGCCGGAGGTGAAGAACGTTTTCGCGTAGTTGACGACGACGGCACCGAGCGCAGCGCCGACCAGCGTACCGCGGCCGCCGACCGCGACCCAGATTACTGCCTCGATCGAATTGCCCGGCGCGAATTCACTTGGGTTGATGATGCCGACCTGCGGCACATAGAGCGCGCCGGCGACGCCGGCCATGCAGGCCGAGACCGTGAACACGAACAGCTTGTAGGATTCGACGCGGTAGCCGAGGAAGCGCGTGCGCGATTCCGCATCGCGCACGGCGATCAGCACCTTGCCGAGCTTGGACGAGACGATGGCGCGGCAGATCAGGAAGCCAACGATCAGCGCCAGGCAGCTCAGCGCGAACAGCGCAGCACGCGTGCCCTCGGCCTGCACGTTGAAGCCCAAAATGTCCTTGAAGTCGGTCATGCCGTTGTTGCCGCCGAAACCGAAATCGTTGCGGAAGAAGGCGAGCAGCAGTGCATAGGTCATCGCCTGCGTGATGATCGACAGATACACGCCCGTGACGCGGGAGCGGAAGGCGAGCCAGCCGAAGCAAAAGGCCAGCAGCCCCGGTACGATCAACACCATCAGCGCGGCAAACCAGAACATGTCGAAGCCGTACCAGTACCAGGGCAGCTTCGAATAGTTCAGGAACACCATGAAGTCCGGCAGGATCGGGTTGCCATAGACGCCGCGGCTGCCGATCTGCCGCATCAGGTACATGCCCATCGCGTAGCCGCCGAGCGCGAAGAAGGCGCCGTGGCCGAGCGAGAGGATGCCGCAATAGCCCCAGATCAGGTCAATCGAGAGCGCCAGGATGGCGTAGCAGACATATTTGCCCCAGAGCGCGACCAGATAGGTCGGCACTTGCAGGAATGAGCCCGCGGGCAGCAGCAGGTTGGAGAGCGGGATAAGGATGCCGCAGGCCACAACGACGGCAAGGAAGATCGTCGCGCCGCGGTCCAGCGATCGCGTCAGCATGTGAGGGGTCATGCTTCCACCGCACGGCCCTTGAGCGCGAACAGGCCGCGCGGCCGCTTTTGAATGAACAGGATGATGAGAACGAGGATGGCGATCTTGCCGAGCACGGCGCCGGCGACCGGCTCCAGGAATTTGTTGGCGATGCCGAGCGTGAAGGCGCCGACCAGCGTGCCCCAGAGATTGCCGACGCCGCCGAACACCACGACCATGAAGCTGTCGATGATGTAGCTCTGGCCGAGATTGGGGCTGACATTGTCGATCTGCGACAGCGCCACGCCGGCAATGCCGGCAATGCCCGAGCCGAGGCCGAAGGTCAGCGCATCGACACGCGAGGTCGCGATGCCCATCGAAGCCGCCATGCGGCGGTTCTGCGTGACCGCGCGCATCTCGAGCCCGAGTGCCGTGTAGCGCAGCATCGCGAGCAGGATGACGAACACCGCGAGCGTGAAGACCAGGATCCAGAGCCGGTTATAGGTAATCGTGATCTGGCCGAGCTCGAACGCGCCGCTCATCCAGGAGGGGTTGCCGACCTCGCGGTTGGTCGGGCCGAACATGGTGCGCACGGCCTGCTGCAGCACCAGCGACAGGCCCCACGTCGCCAGCAGCGTCTCCAGCGGACGGCCATAGAGAAAGCGGATGATGCTGCGCTCGATCACGACGCCGAGCGCGCCAGCCACCAAAAAGGCGAGCGGCACCGCGATCAGCAGCGAATAGTCGAACAGGCCGGGATAGCGGGTGCGGATCACCTCCTGCACCACGAAGGTGGTGTAGGCCCCGATCATCACCATCTCGCCGTGGGCCATGTTGATGACGCCCATCACGCCGAACGTGATGGCAAGCCCGATCGCGGCAAGCAGCAGCACCGAACCGAGCGAGAGGCCGTACCAGGCATTCTGCACCATCGACCAGACCGCGAGCGAACTCTGGATCGAGCCGATTGCGCTCGCGGCAGCCTTGGTCACCGAGGCGGGCTGGTCGCCCATGCCGGTGAGAAGCGCCATCGCCTCCTGGTCGCCGCGCGCCTTGATGGTGGCAACGGCTTCAAGCTTCTCGAGCTCGGTGGCATCAGGCTTGAACAACAGGATCGCCGCGCGGGCGTCGCCCAGCGCAGCCTTGACGGATCGGTTGGTTTC
Organism: Bradyrhizobium sp. Kon58; assembly: GCF_055807455.1. Taxonomy (NCBI): domain Bacteria; kingdom Pseudomonadati; phylum Pseudomonadota; class Alphaproteobacteria; order Hyphomicrobiales; family Nitrobacteraceae; genus Bradyrhizobium; species Bradyrhizobium sp. Kon58. Next base: position 215,758 of record NZ_JBVVOT010000009.1, on the reverse strand, counting down.
CTTGGCGAGCGCGCCGTCGACGGCTTCGAGCGAGGTCTCCTCATGCGACTTGAAGACGGATTGCGCGGCCTGGAGCCGCGCTCCGATGTCGGGTGACTGCAGCGTCAGACTGCCAATCGCGGCATCGACGCTGCGGCGCAGGCGGTTGTTGAGGCGGACCGCGCTTGCACTGTCGGGCACGCTGGCCACGGCCTGACCGGTCGCGGCATCGATCGACTTGCCGTCGGCGCCGGTAACGTAAACCTTCTTGCTGTCCGGATCGGCCATCAGCCGGCCGTCCTGGAGCGCGCTGATAATCGGAAAGGCCAGCGTATTGCCGCTGCTCGCGACCACGCCGATCGCCTCTTCCGTGTCGGAATAATCGTCGTTGGCGAATTTGGCGACCGCATCTTCGAACGGACCAGCCAATGCCGGCAATGCGAACGCGATCAGGAACAACGAGAGCAGGAGCGAACAGAGGCGGGCGGACAAATTGGCTGGCACTGTGAGAGACCCCGGCAGAAAAGGGTAGAGAAGGCGGCGGGATCGCCGCCTTCTCCGATCGTGCAATGGAGCGTCAGGTCCGGATCAGGAACCCGAACCGAGGCACTTGTTGGTCTTGGTGTTGAAGTTGCCGCACTTCTTGCCGACCCAGTCGCCGACCAGGTCCTTGGAGCCGTCGAGCTCCTTCGACCAGGCGTCGCCCGCGACAAGACCCGGGGTCTTCCACACCACGTCGAACTGGCCGTTGGCTTTGATTTCGCCAATGAACACCGGCTTGGTGATGTGATGGTTCGGAAGCATCTTGGAGGTGCCGCCGGTCAGGTTCTTGGCTTCGATGCCCGGGAGCGCGTCGATCACCTTGTCCGGATCGGTCGACTTCACCTTCTCGACCGCCTTGACCCACATGTCGAAGCCGATCACGTGCGCTTCCATCGGATCGTTGGTCACGCGCTTCGGATTCTTGGTGTAGGTCTGCCACGCCTTGATGAACTTCTCGTTCTCCGGCGACTTGATCGACTGGAAGTAGTTCCAGGCGGCCAGATGGCCGAGCAGCGGCTTGGTGTCGATGCCGGCGAGTTCTTCCTCACCCACCGAGAATGCGACGACCGGGATGTCCTTCGCCTTGATGCCCTGGTTACCGAGCTCCTTGTAGAAGGGAACGTTGGCGTCGCCGTTGATGGTCGAGACCACGGCGGTCTTCTTGCCGGCCGAACCGAACTTCTTGATGTCGGCCACGATCGTCTGCCAGTCGGAATGACCGAACGGCGTGTAGTTGATCATGATGTCTTCCTGGGCGACACCCTTGGACTTCAGATAAGCTTCCAGGATCTTGTTGGTGGTGCGCGGATAGACGTAGTCGGTGCCCGCGAGCACCCAGCGCTTCACCTTCTCGTCCTTCATCAGATAGTCGACGGCGGGGATCGCCTGCTGGTTCGGCGCGGCACCGGTGTAGAACACGTTGCGCTCGCTCTCCTCGCCCTCGTACTGCACGGGGTAGAACAGGATGCTGTTCAGCTCCTTGAACACCGGGAGCACTGACTTGCGCGACACCGAGGTCCAGCAGCCGAACACGACCGAGACCTTGTCCTTGGTGATCAGCTCGCGTGCCTTCTCGGCGAACAGCGGCCAGTTCGAAGCGGGATCGACGACGACGGCTTCGAGCTTCTTGCCGTTGACGCCGCCCTTCTTGTTCTGCTCGTCGATCAGGAAGAGGATGGTGTCCTTCAGCGTGGTCTCGCTGATGGCCATGGTGCCGGAGAGGGAATGAAGCACGCCGACCTTGATGGTGTCGTCCGCGGCTTTCGCACCGGAAATGGAAGCCAGACCAAGCATCAGTCCGGCGGTCGCGGCGAGAACGCCACGGCGGCTAAATGGCGCCGCTATATCGTGAGTGGATTTGCTATGCATGAGTATCTCATCTCCCTGACGCAGACGTGAAAAACGCTGCGAAACGGCCCCAACGGCCGCCTGCGATTAACGGATTCGCAAGAACCGTGCCATGGATTAGACACATATTAGGCTATTGATTTCGCTGGAGAAATCGACAGAAAACGAACCATCGCCATGGCTGCGCCGCTTAAACATTGAGCAATTCAAATGTATGCGAATGCGGCAGGCAGGCTATTTTCTAAGCAAATTTAGCGCTCTGGCTAAATTTCCGGCATAACTATTTCTGCACCGCGATCGCCATTTGTGGTGCGCCTGCCTTGAAAGCGCCGCCTCAATGTTCCATATGGGGGCCGAGGTCTCTTGCGAATCAGAGACCGTTGCGAGCCGCGTGTTCTTAAGCCCTTACGGGCGTCTGGCTTGCCCCATCCCATCAAGCCATCCGACACCCCAAACACGCAGGTGTCCCTCTCGACACCCTTTTGCGCGCGCCGCGCCGAATGCGCCGGGCGCCCGCTTTTGACATGGAAAGAACCCACCTTTTGACTTCGTTTCAGGATTTCGGCCTCGCCGAACCCATCGCTCGTGCTCTCACCGAAGAGAACTACGTCACCCCCACCCCCATCCAGGCCCAGACGATTCCGACCGCGCTGACCGGCCGCGACGTCGTCGGCATCGCCCAGACCGGAACCGGCAAGACCGCGTCCTTCGCGCTGCCGATCCTGCACCGCCTGCTCGAGAATCGCATCAAGCCGCAGCCGAAGACGACCCGCGTCCTGGTGCTGTCGCCGACCCGCGAACTGTCCGGCCAGATCCTCGACAGCTTCAACGCCTATGGCCGCCACATCCGCCTGTCCTCGACCCTCGCTATCGGCGGCGTGCCGATGGGCCGTCAGGTCCGCTCGCTGATGCAGGGCGTCGAGGTGCTGGTCGCCACCCCCGGCCGTTTGCTCGACCTCGTGCAGAGCAACGGACTGAAGCTTGGAAGCGTCGAATTCCTCGTGCTCGACGAGGCCGATCGCATGCTCGACATGGGCTTCATCAACGACATCCGCAAAATCGTCGCCAAGCTGCCGATCAAGCGGCAGACGCTGTTCTTCTCGGCCACCATGCCGAAGGACATCGCCGAGCTCGCGGACGCCATGCTGCGCGACCCCGCCCGCGTCGCGGTGACCCCGGTCTCCTCGACCGTGGAACGCATCCAGCAGCGCATCATCCAGGTCGACTTCTCCGCCAAGCCGGCGTTCCTCGCCCAGCTGTTGAAGCAGGAGCAGGTCAACCGCGCGCTGGTTTTCACCCGCACCAAACACGGCGCGGACAAGGTGGTGAAGACGCTCGAGAAGGCCGGCATCCCCGCCAGCGCCATCCACGGTAACAAGTCGCAGAACCATCGCGAACGGACGCTTGCCCAGTTCCGCACCGGTGAAATCCGCACGCTGGTCGCCACCGATATCGCCGCCCGCGGCATCGATGTCGACGGCATCACCCATGTCATCAATTTCGACCTGCCCAACGTGCCGGAGACCTATGTGCACCGCATCGGCCGCACCGCGCGCGCGGGTGCCGAGGGCACCGCGATCTCGCTGGTCGCAGGCGGCGAGGAGCTCAGCTATCTCCGCGACATCGAGCGGCTGATCAAAGTGGCGCTGCCGCGTGAGGATCGCCGCACCGACGCTGGCCGCCGCGATGCGGGTCCTCCCCCGCAGCAGCAACGACAGGGTCGACCGGGCCGCCCGGGCCAGCGTCCGCAAGGCGCAAGGCATGGCGACGGGCGGCGTGCCGACGAAAGGCATGCGGACGGGCGCCACCACAGTGCCGCCAAGCAGGGCGACGGAAGACCCGGCGAGGGACGGCATGGCGACGCCAGGCGTGCTGACGCACGGCCCGGCAGTGGCCCGAAGGCTTCGAAGGCTCCTCGTCGCGACCACACCGGCGGCAAGGCGCATTCTTCGCCAAACGGCCGTCCGGAACAGCGTTCCGCGCATAGCGCCGGGGCGTCTGATGGGATACAAGGCGTTGCCTTTTTGCGCCGCGAGAGTCGGCCGAACGGCCAACCGAACCGCAAACCCCATTCGCACTAGCCGTCCACGACCTGGAGAAATTCATGGCTAAGGAAGAGCTGATCCAGTTCGAAGGACTGGTCACCGAAATCCTCCCCGACGCGCGCTACCGCGTGCAGCTCGACGCCGGACACGAGATCGTCGCCTACACCGCCGGCAAGATGAAGAAGAACCGCATCAAGACTCTGGCGGGCGACCGCGTGACGGTGGAGATGTCGCCCTATGACCTCGAAAAGGGCCGGCTGATTTTCCGCCACAAGGACGAACGTCCGAGCGGGATGGGCGGACCTCCGCGCCCCGGACAGCGCGGCGGCCAGTTCCGTCGCCGCTAGTCGGGGGCTCAGCGCGCGAGCGCGGACCTGAAGTTCCGACCTGTATGCTGATCCGCCGTGAGCATCACGGCGGATCAAAAAATCGTGCACGCCAGCATTGTTTTGGGGTTCTGTTTCCAATAAAATGAATTAATCGATTTTCGGCCGGACGACATTAGCATCCACCGGTACAGCCGGTTCAGACACGCTGACGACCCTTCCAAAAATTCGATCTAACCTGTCCGCGCGAGCGGGCTCTGACATTGTGTTATCTGAGAAGGGACTACCCCCATGAGCATGGGAACCGTGAAGTGGTTTAACGCGACCAAAGGCTTCGGCTTCATCCAGCCCGACGATGGCGGCCAGGACGTGTTCGTCCACATCAGCGCTGTGGAGCGTGCAGGCCTCGGCACGCTGCGCGAAGGTCAGAAGATCTCCTACGAGATCGTGGCCGACCGCCGTTCCGGCAAGTCGGCAGCGGACAACCTTCGTTCCGCCGGTTGAGCCTACCGCTTACGGCCCCGATCGGCTCGAGCGAACAAGTCAAAAGAAAAGGCCGGGCGCAATGCCCGGCCTTTTTTCTAGTTCAGGGGGCACGGCAGCGACGGTACGCCGTTGTAAGGAACGCAGGTGACCTGGCGCGGACGCGTGTAGGAGACATCGCTCAGCATGATGCCCGACTTCAGAACAAATTTGACGGAGGGCGTGTAGAGGTAACTCGCCTCGCTGTAAATGAGGTAGGTCTTCGGGATCAAGAGCGTCGACGGAATCATCGAGGTGACCGTGGTACCAGCAGCCAGAGCCGAGGGCGGAGCCGTCAGCGTGGCCTGCGTCGCACCGTTGGCAATGGTGGCGGACTGGCTCCATTTAATTTTGGCGACGCTGCTCGAGTCGATATAGATCTGAAGAACCGTGCCGTTCACGAGCGTAGCGTCGTAAGGCATGATCATCGAAATGCTTGCCGTGAACGTGTCCTGCAAGTCGCCAGCGTCGAGCGACGTTGACTGCGACGTCAAATCGGACAGCGTCCGTGCAATCATCGTGACTTTGCGATCAATCGCCACGGCCGATGAAAATTCGACGGTACCGAAGAACATCACCAGCATCAGCGGCACGATGACCGCGAATTCGGTCGCAGCGAGCGCGCGCTTGTCGGCGACGAAGTCGCGCACGAAGTGACCGGTATTCCTCCAGATATGCGCAATCGGCTGCATCGGCTTGCTCGAATCCATCTGTCTCAAAAAGGTTCGTTCTTGAAGGCCGCGGTCGCGACCAGCAGCCGTTTGTTGCTGCAGCCCATGTTGAAGCCAAGGCCGGTGACGATGAGCGGCCACTGATAGAACAGGCGCACCACGACGACCTGGCCGGCGGCCCCGGCATTGTACTGCACGCCGGCTGGGTTGAAGCTGCAGGAATTGCCGTAGCTGGTGAGGCTTAGTGCTCCGAACGAGTTTGTACTCACAACGTCGACGTAGAGCTTGGTGCAATCAAAGAGTGCTGGGATCTGGCTGCAGACGTAAGCCTTGAACGTCGCTTGCGAGCAGGGCGTGCTCACGCCGGAGACCGCGCAGGCCGCCACCGAACCGGATTGCGCCTGCCCCGTCAGCAACACCCGCGCGGAATTCTGGCTGGCGCTCTCGAGCACCTGGGTCGCCAAGAACATCAGCGCCGTCTCGATGACGGCGAACAGCAGCGCGAAGAACATCGGTGCGACCAGCGCGAACTCGACGGCTGCGGAGCCGCGGCGACTGCCGCGAAACCGGCGCAGCATGGCGAGGAGCGTGAACCTCGTAGGTGCAGGCGAAGGCATCAAATTCCCCAGCAGCAGCAATCATCTGCCATGTTCAATAGCGGAAACTGATTGTTTAAGTGTTTCAGGCGATCCGCACCCGGCGGCCCGGGCCATTAAGGGCGCGTTAACTGTGAACGACCCAGGCCAACGAGACGAGAGCATTGAGACGAGCATACGGAGAGAGAAACTCACGCGCCCGCGTCGGCCCGGGGCGATCCTTGCCCCGGCAAACCCGCCAATCAAACTCGCTGGTTCGTCTTACTCAGTTCGTCTTACTCAGTTCGTCTTGGCGCCCGCCCCAGCATTGCCGCTGGCCGTGCTGCTCAACGAACCGGCCTGACTCATCGTGTTGTTGAAATAGGTGTCGCTGTCGCCGAGCGTCACGCGACGCTGGCAAACCGGCATGCAGCTGTAGGACTCGCGCTCGATCCCGCGATAGACGGTGACGAGCCGATCGCTCGGACCTTCGACCTGGATTTGGCGGTCGACCAGGATCTCGCCGCCTCGGTCGAGCGCGATGAAATTGGTGGCGCCATAGCCCTTGCCGGTCACGACGATCATGCCACCAGGCTGGAGCGTGACGTCGGCGATCATGGGATTGCCGACCACGATGGTCGCCACCTTGCCAGGCAACCGCACCAGCTTGGCTTGGTCGACATTCACGGCAATGGCATCTGCGGTCGGCTCGGCAAGGCCAGCAGCCGGCGATGCCAGCACCGCGGCCGCAACCAGAAGACAGACGCGCGCATGACGGCGCAGCAGTTGTTTACGCATACTCTTACCCCCGGGACGTCACAAACCGGCAGAAGCAATCAGAGAACAGCCGAGCCGGTGCCCGACCCGGCTAACCTGCCCTCAATTCGTGAACGTTCCGCAAATTCGCCGACTATTGTTTGAACGGACTGGCATTTCGCGGCCCTCGAGAACCTAGCGGCGGAACGGATAGGCAAGCTGCCCTCCGATCTCCTTCGGCATGGTGGCTTCATCCTTGCCGTAATCCTGCGGCAATTGCCCCGCGGGCATGCGGAAAGTGCCGAACAGCACATCCCAGATCGGGAACGTGCCGGCAAAATTGGTGTCGCCGCCCTCTACGAGCGAGGTGTGGTGCCAGCGATGGAACACCGGCGTCGCCAGCACATATTTGAACGGCCCGAAGGTCCAGTTGAGGTTGGCGTGCACGAAGGCCGAATGGAAGGTCGTGAACGGGGCGAGCCAGACCATGGCGTTCGGCGAAATGCCGGCCATCAGCAGCACGACGTCGACCGCGATCGTACCGAGCACGAGATTGACGGGATGGAAGCGGGCCGCGGAAATCCAGCTGATCTCCTCCGAGGAGTGATGGATCGCATGGTACTTCCAGAACCCGCCGCCGTGGAACAGCCGGTGCAGCCAGTACAGCATGAAATCGGACAGCACCAGGAACAGCACGGCCTGGACCCAGAGCGGCAATAGCGCCAGCGGGCCGTGGCCATTGTCGTAGAAGGCGATGAGTTCGTCGGCATCATGGATGTTGAAGACGAAGCTCGCACCGACGATCAGAAGGCTGATCCGCATGACGCGTGCGAACACCGGAACGACAAACCAGTAGCAGATGTCCGTGACGATCTCCCGCTTGCGCCACCAGGGCACGCCGGGATTGCAGGCCCAGACGTGCTCGAGCACGGTGAAGACCACCGCGAGCGCGAAGGTCGTGGGGATCACCTTCGCGATGGTCTCGCCGAGCATCAGGGCGATTTCCATGGGCAGGCTCGACATTGTCGCCTCTCTTGCGAATTGCTGGTCCCGCCTACGCGTACTCCCCCAAATTTAAGGGACGGTGAAGCCGGAGCTGCGCTTGCTGCACATCCGGAACCGGAACGAATTGCAGCTGGCTGCCTTAAGGCGAAATTCACTCTGGCCAGCGGCAAGCGGGTTTGCCCGATCGAATTAACTCTCCCGAAAGAGCTCGGATCTCATGGTCGTTGCGTCAAGCACACGCCGAACGAGGCGATCCCACCCCAGATGGAGTTTTGTTCATGAAGAACCTGATTGCGCGTTTCGCGAAAGATGAATCCGGCGCCACCGCCATCGAATACGGCCTGATCGCCGCCGGCATCGCGCTGGCCATCATCACCGTCGTCAACAATCTCGGCAGCACGCTGAACGCCAAGTTCAACTCGATCAGCAGCTCGCTGAAGTAAGCGGTCGAGAACGACGGCAAAAGCCCCGGGCCTCCGGGGCCTTTGTTTTTCAGACGGCGAGTTCCTGTGGCGTTGAGCAAGTACAGAACCGATGCCGCGGTCGCGGCAAACGCGGCCGAGGCCGCGCAGACCGGCTCGCCGGCTTACTGGGTCTGTCTGGCCCTGCTGCTTGCGACCGTCGCGCTCGCCGCACGCATCGCCTCCCTCTGGTGAGCACGCCTTCGGCTGGTTCCGCCCATCGAAACCGCTGCCGCCGTTTTCGGTTTGTTTAGCACTGCCGGCTAGAATCCGGCGACGCCAGCTCCGCGGCAAACCCAGGCCTCAAGACGCAGCCCATGATCCTCGACCTTGCGCGCCTTCTGCTCTTCCCTGCCCTGATGGCGTTTGCCGCCGCGAGCGATCTCTTCACGATGACGATCTCTAACCGCGTGTCGCTGGCGCTGGTCGCCGGCTTTTTCGCGCTTGCTCTCGCCGGTGGCATGGCACCTTACGAGATGCTGAGCCATGTCGGCTCAGGCGCGCTCGTCCTGGTCGTGGCTTTCACCTGTTTTGCGATGGGCTGGGTCGGCGGTGGCGATGCCAAGGTCGCGGCCTCCGTCGCACTCTGGTTCGGGTTCGCACAGCTGATGAACTTCCTGCTCTACGCCTCGCTGTTCGGCGGGGCGCTGACGCTGCTCCTTCTCCAGTTCCGGCAGTGGCCGCTGCCTTATGGGCTGGCGGGCCAGGCCTGGCTCGCGCGGCTGCACGCCAAGGAGAGCGGCATTCCCTACGGCATCGCGCTCGCACTGAGTGCGCTGATGGTCTACCCGGAGACCGAATGGGTGAAGGCGATCGACCTCGCTCACCTCGCATTGCGCTGAACGCATCGGGTCAACCCGGCGTTAAGGCGATTTAGATACGCCTCATTAACCATGCTTTGACGAATAGCTGGTCAACTGCCGATTACGGCGGCGTCAGCGTCGCGGCGTTTGTTGGAAAGTGAAGCGTATGAATAGGGCACGCATTGTCGTCCTGACGGTCGCCATCTGCGCCGGCGGCGTCGCCGCGTATCTGGCGAGCGGCTCGGACAATTCTGCGCCGCCTCCGGCTCCGGTCGCGCAGCTTCCCACCGTCGACGTCCTGGTCGCCAAGAACGACATCGGCCTCGGCCAGACCGTCAAGCCGGAAGACGTGCAATGGCAGACCTGGCCGTCCGCGACCGCCAGCACCACCTTCATCCGCCGCAACGAGCGGCCCGAGGGGGTAACCCAGGTCACCGGCTCGATCGCACGATCTCCCTTCATCCAGGGTGAGCCGATCCGCGACCAGAAGCTGGTCAAGGCCGAAGGCTCCGGCTTCATGGCGGCAATCCTGCCCACCGGCATGCGGGCGATTTCGACCGAGATCTCGCCGGAAACCGGCGCAGGCGGCTTCATCCTCCCCAACGACCGCGTCGACGTGCTTCTGACGCGCCGTCTCAAGAATCCGGACCAGAGCAGCGGCGCCCCTGATGTGATCACGTCCGAGATCATCCTGGCCAATATCCGCGTCCTGGCCATCGACCAGGCGCCGAAGGAGAAGGACGGGCAGAACGCGGTGGTCGGCAAGACCGTCACCCTCGAGCTCAATCCTGCGCAGACTGCGACGCTCTCCTCCGCACGCCAGAGCGGCACGCTGTCGCTGGCGTTGCGCAGCATCGTCGACGTCAAGCTGAGCGAGATCACGCTCGATGATTCCGCGCAGAAGCGCGATGGCATTTCGATCATTCGGTACGGTATCCCAAGCTCGACGGCGAAGGCACGATGAGGACTGTCGATATGAAATGCAGGGCGAACTTGGCGACGATGCGAACTTCTGTGGTCCGCGCCCTGTCGTTTTCGGCCGCCCTCGCGCTCGCGCTCAACCCGGTGCTGACCCCTGTGGTCGCCGCCGACTATCGCCCCGTGGCGCAGGCTGCGGCCGACGGTCAGATGAACGCGCGATTCCTCTCGCTCGGCATCGGCAAGTCGATCGTGATCGACCTTCCGCGTGACATCAAGGACGTGCTTGTCGCCGATCCCAAGATCGCCAATGCGGTCGTCCGCTCGGCGCAGCGCGCCTACATCATCGGCGCCGCGATCGGCCAGACCAACATCGTGTTCTTCGATTCCGCCGGCCAGCAGATTGCGGCCTATGACATCGCGGTCAAGCGCGACCTCAACGGCGTGCGGGCCGCGCTGAAGCAGATCCTGCCGAACTCAGACATCCAGATCGACGGGCTAGGCGACGGCATCATCCTGACCGGCTCGGCCGCGAATCCCGCCGAAGCCCTGCAGGCCAACGACCTCGCCGTGCGCCTCGCGGGCGGCCCCGAGAAGGTCGTGAACTCGATCGTGGTCCGCGGCCGCGACCAGGTCATGCTCAAGGTGACTGTCGCCGAAGTGCAGCGCAGCATCATCAAGCAGCTCGGAATCGACCTCACCGCCAACCTCAGCTACGGCACCTCGGTCGTCAGCTTCAGCAACTCCAATCCGTTCACGGCTCTCGGCCACAACCTCGTCGACGGCAACAACCTGACCACCAAGTTCGGCGGGGCCCCGTCGGTGCAGGCCACCCTGCGTGCGATGGAAACCGCGGGCGTGATCCGGACGCTGGCCGAACCAAATCTGACCGCAATCTCCGGTGAATCGGCAACATTCATCGCCGGCGGTGAATTCCCGGTGCCTGCCGGCTACGCGTGCGACCCCACCACGCACGTTTGTACCACCCAGATCAGCTTCAAGAAGTTCGGCATCTCGCTCAACTTCACCCCCGTCGTTCTCACCGAGGGCAAGATCAGCCTGCGGGTGATGACCGAGGTCTCCGAGCTCTCCAACGAAAACGCGATCACGCTGTCCCAGGCCGTGACCTCGTCCTCGGTCAACTCGCTCACGGTGCCTTCGATCAAGACCCGCCGCGCAGAAACCTCGCTGGAAATTCCCTCCGGCGGTGCGATGGCTATGGCCGGCCTGATCCAGCAGCAGACCAAGCAGGCGGTCAGCGGACTGCCGGGCCTGATGCAGCTCCCGGTCCTCGGCACGCTGTTCCGCAGCCGCGACTTCGTCAACAACGCGACCGAGCTGGTCGTGATCGTGACCCCCTATATCGTTCGCGCAGTTGCGCAAAAGGATCTGTCGCGGCCGGATGATGGCTTCTCCGCGCCTGCGGATCCGCAGGCCGAACTGCTCGGCAACATCAACCGCATCTACGGCGTGCCCGGCCGGACCGAACCGGCCAAGAACTACCGCGGCACCTACGGCTTCATCACCGACTGAGGCGGAACGGGGACTTCATGAAGATCACTAGACCACCCCAGATTCGCAGGCGCGCCATCCACCTCGGCGGCGCGCTCGTCGGCATGGCGCTCGCCCTTGGCGGCTGCCAGCATGACGAAGCGGTCACGGCCTCCATTCCCGACGACTACAAGCAGCGGCATCCGATCGCGATCGAGGAGCAGAATCGCTCCATCGTCGTCTTCGTCGGCCATGCCCGTGGCGGCTTGACCGCCGCCCAGCGCGCCGACGTGATGGGCGTCGCGTCGGCCTGGATGCACGAAGGCACCGGCGCGATCCGGATCGACGTGCCGTCCGGCACGCCCAACGCGCGTCCGGTCGCGGACACCATGCGTGAAATCCAGGCCATTCTGTCGGCGGCGGGCGTTCCGCCGCGCGGCGTCAGCGCCCGCTCTTACCAGCCGGAAGACAAGCGCTTCCTGCCGCCGATCCGACTCACCTATTCCAAGATCGCCGCGGTCGCGGGTCCCTGCGGCCTGTGGCCGGAAGATATCGGCCCTTCGATGAAGAACAAGAGCTGGTTCGAGAACAAGGACTATTACAATTACGGCTGCGCTTATCAGCGCAACCTTGCGGCGATGGTCGACAATCCGTCGGATCTCGAGCAGCCGCGGCCCGAAACGCCGTCCTACACGCCGCGTCGCACCGCCGCGTTCGAGAAGTATCGCAAGGGAATGCCGACGGCGGTCGCCTATCCTGAGGCCGACAGGGCCAAACTCAGCGACACCGGCAAATGATCAGCTACGCCCGCCAGCCCCAAGAAGAGCAGTCCGAGGCATCGCTCCCGCCGGCCGAGGAGCATATTGCGCCTGCGCCCCGCGTTTCCGTCCAGGCTTTCTGCGAGACCGTGGAAACGGCGGCCGCCGTGCAGTCGGCCGGCGAAGATCGCCGTCTCGGCAAGGCCCATCTGAAGATCCAGATGGGCGGTATGGCGGCTGCGGTCGAAGCCTACCGCTCGGCACCCACGCCGAACGTGATCGTGCTCGAAAGCGACGGCCGCAACGACCTCCTGGGCGGGCTCGATCATCTCGCGACCGTCTGCGACGCCGGCACCCGCGTGGTCGTGATCGGCCGCATCAACGACGTCATGCTCTACCGCGAGCTGGTGCGCCGCGGCGTCAGCGACTACGTGCTCGCGCCGGTCGGCGCGATCGACGTCGTGCGCTCGATCTGCAACCTGTTCTCGGCGCCGGAAGCCAAGGCCGTCGGCCGCATCATCGCCGTGGTCGGCGCCAAGGGCGGCGTCGGCGCGTCAACCATCTCCCACAACGTCGCCTGGGCGATCGCCCGCGATCTCGCGATGGATGCGGTCGTCGCCGACCTCGACCTCGCCTTCGGCACTGCCGGGCTCGACTATAACCAGGATCCGCCGCAGGGTATTGCCGACGCCGTGTTCTCGCCCGATCGCGTCGATACCGCCTTCATCGACCGCCTGCTGTCGAAATGCACCGACCACCTCAGCCTGCTGGCGGCGCCGGCGACGCTCGACCGGGTCTATGATTTCGGCGCCGACGCCTTCGATGCCGTGTTCGACACGCTGCGCTCCACCATGCCCTGCATCGTGCTCGACGTTCCGCACCAATGGTCGGGCTGGACAAAACGCGCCCTGATCGGAGCGGACGACATCCTGATCGTGGCGGCGCCCGACCTCGCCAATTTGCGCAACACCAAGAACCTGTTCGATCTCCTGAAGGCCGCGCGCCCGAACGACCGTCCGCCGCTCTACTGCCTGAACCAGGTCGGCGTGCCGAAACGGCCCGAAATCGCCGCGGCGGAGTTCGCCAAGGCGATCGAGAGCCAGCCGGTCGTCTCGATCCCGTTCGAGCCGCAGATCTTCGGCTCGGCGGCCAATAACGGCCAGATGATCGCGGAGATCTCGGCCAATCATAAGTCAATCGAGATGTTCCTTCAGATCGCCCAGCGCCTGACCGGCCGCAGTGAAACGAAGAAGCAGAAATCGTCCCTGCTTTCACCCCTGATTGAGAAGTTGCGGGGAAAATAGGTCGCCGCATGGAGTTTTTAAGTGTTCGGTAAGCGTAGCGGAACAGACACCGACCCTCGGGCCCCGAAGCCCGGTGCCGTGTCGTCAGAGCCTGCCCAGGCTTCGGCGCCCGCTGTGTCGCGCGTGCCGCCGCCGCCGCCGGCCGTCTCCTCTCCGCCGCTTGCCCCGGCGAAGCCTGCGCCGACCATGGAAGCCCGCCGCTCGGACAATTATTACGAGGTCAAGGCGACCATCTTCGGCGCGCTGATCGAGGCCATCGACCTCGCCCAGCTCGCCAAGCTCGATTCGGAGTCCGCGCGCGAGGAAATCCGGGACATCGTCAACGAGATCATCGCGATCAAGAACATCGTGATGTCGATCGCCGAGCAGGAAGAGCTGCTCGACGACATCTGCAATGACGTCCTCGGCTACGGTCCGCTGGAGCCGCTGTTGTCGCGCGACGACATCGCCGACATCATGGTCAACGGCGCCGACACTGTCTACATCGAGGTCGCCGGCAAGATCCAACGCACCGGTATCCGCTTCCGCGACAACCAGCAGCTCCTCAACATCTGCCAGCGTATCGTCAGCCAGGTCGGCCGGCGCGTCGACGAGTCCTCGCCGATCTGCGACGCGCGCCTGGCCGATGGCTCCCGCGTCAACGCCATCGTGCCCCCGCTGTCGATCGACGGCCCCACGCTCACCATCCGCAAGTTCAAGAAGGACAAGCTGACGCTCGATCAGCTCGTCAAGTTCGGCGCAATCTCGCCGGAGGGCGCGGAAATCCTCCAGATCATCGGCCGCGTCCGCTGCAACGTGCTGATCTCCGGCGGTACCGGCTCGGGCAAAACCACGTTGCTCAATTGCCTGACCAACTACATCGAGCACGACGAGCGTGTCATCACCTGCGAAGACGCCGCCGAACTCCAGCTCCAGCAGCCCCACGTGGTCCGACTGGAAACCCGCCCGCCCAACATCGAGGGCGAGGGCCAGGTCACCATGCGCGAGCTGGTGCGCAACTGCCTGCGTATGCGTCCCGAGCGCATCATCGTCGGCGAAGTCCGCGGACCCGAGGCATTCGACCTGCTCCAGGCCATGAACACCGGCCATGACGGCTCGATGGGCACGCTGCACGCCAACAATCCCCGCGAGGCGCTATCGCGCTGCGAATCGATGATCACGATGGGCGGCTTCTCCCTGCCTTCACGCACCATCCGCGAGATGATCTGCGCCTCGATCGACGTCATCGTCCAGGCCGCGCGCCTGCGCGACGGTTCGCGCCGCATCACCCACATCACCGAGGTGATGGGCATGGAAGGCGACACCATCATCACCCAGGACGTCTTCCTCTACGACATGGTCGGCGAGGACGCCAATGGCAAGATCATCGGCCGGCACCGGTCGACCGGAATCGGCCGCCCGAAGTTCTGGGAACGCGCCCGCTATTACGGCGAAGAGAAGCGCCTTGCCGCGGCGCTCGACGCCGCGGAAGTGGCGCCCACGACGTGAGCAGGTCAGCGCAGCCATGAACATGCAAGTCCTTGCCCTCGCCTTCCTTGCCACCGCCGCCGTCGGCGGCCTCGCCTGGGTCTTCCTTTATCCAATGCTGTCCGGGGAACGGAAGGCCGAGAGCCGCCGCGCCTCGATCTCGCGCGCAGAGGCGCCCACGGCCCGCGCGGCCGAGAAGACGCAGCGCTCGCGCCGCGAGCAGGTCGAAACCTCGCTCAAGGATCTCGAGGCGCGGCGCCTGCAGGAGAAGAGCGTACCGCTCAGCGTTCGCCTGTCGCAGGCCGGCCTCGACTGGGCGCCGCAGAAATTCTGGATCGTGTCCGCCGTCGTGGCGGGCGTGCTGTTCGCAGTCGCCTTGTTCATCGGCGGCGGCCTGCTCGGTGCCGCCGGACTCGCTTTTGCCGGCGGCTTCGGTCTGCCACGCTGGGCGCTGGGCTTCCTGAAGAGGCGCCGCGAAGCCAAATTCCTGAAGGCCCTGCCCGACGCGGTCGACGTGATCGTCCGCGGCATCAAGGCGGGCCTGCCGCTGTTCGAATCGATCAAGGTCGTCGCCGCCGACGCGCCGGAGCCGCTACGCTCGGAGTTTCTGTCCATCATCGAAACGCAGGCGATCGGCATGCCGCTCGGCGAGGCCTGCACGCGACTCTACGATCGGATGCCGCTGCCCGAGGCTAATTTCTTCGGCATCGTCATCTCGATCCAGCAGAAGTCGGGCGGCAATCTCTCCGAAGCACTCGGCAACCTCTCCAAGGTGCTGCGCGACCGCAAGAAGATGAAAGAGAAGATCCAGGCGATGTCGATGGAAGCCAAGGCCTCGGCCGGCATCATCGGCTCGCTGCCGCCGATCGTGATGTTCCTCGTCTACCTCACAACGCCGGGATACATCTCGATGCTTTGGACTCATCCCACCGGCCAGCTCATGCTGGTCGGCTGCGTCGTCTGGATGTCGATTGGCATCATGGTGATGAAGAAGATGATCAACTTCGACTTCTGATGGTGCCTTATGGTAGAGTTCCTCATTGCGAAGCTTCACGACGTCCACTTCATGACGATGTTGCTGGCGGCCATCGCCGCCAGCGCCACCGTCTATACGCTGGTGATGCCGCTGTTCGCCGGCGAAGGCCTTTCCAAGCGCATGAAGGCGGTGGCGAACGAACGTGAGCGCATCCGGCAGCGCGAGCGCGAGCGCCTCCACAAGAGCGAAAAAGTCTCGCTGCGCCAGACGCCGAAGCAGCTCGTCTCGAAGGTCGTCGACGACTTCAACCTGACCAAATGGCTCGCGCAGGAAGCTGCGCGGGACAAGCTCATCATGGCGGGCTATCGGGGCCAGGCGCCCTACATCACCTTCCTGTTTGCCCGCCTGGTTGCCCCGATCGTGCTGTTCGTCGGCTCGATCATCTACGTGTTCCTGATCGCGCATATGCAGCAGTCGATGCCGATCAAGATCGGCATCTGCGTCGGCGCGGCCTATCTCGGACTTCAAGCGCCGATGCTGTTCCTCAGGAACGCGATCTCCAAACGCCAACTCTCGATCAAGCGCGCCTTTCCCGACGCGCTCGACCTGCTCCTGATCTGCATCGAATCCGGCATGTCGATCGAGATGGCGTTCCGGAAGGTCGCGGTCGAAATCGTGGGCCAGTCGATCGCGCTGTCGGAGGAGTTCACCCTGACCACGGCCGAGCTGTCCTATTTGCAGGATCGCAAGGTCGCCTACGAGAACCTCGCGCGGCGCACCGGGCTCGAGGGCGTCAAGTCGGTATGTCTCGCGCTCCAGCAGGCGGAGCGTTACGGCACCCCGCTCGGCCATTCTCTGCGGGTGATGGCGCAGGAAAACCGCGACATGCGCATGAACGAGGCCGAGAAAAAGGCAGCGGCACTGCCGCCGAAGCTGACGGTACCGATGATCCTGTTCTTCCTGCCGGTGCTGTTCGTCGTCATCCTCGGACCGACGGGGATCAAGGTCACCGAGATGCAATGACGTTCGACGCGGAC
Organism: Bradyrhizobium sp. Kon58; assembly: GCF_055807455.1. NCBI lineage: Bacteria > Pseudomonadati > Pseudomonadota > Alphaproteobacteria > Hyphomicrobiales > Nitrobacteraceae > Bradyrhizobium > Bradyrhizobium sp. Kon58. Next base: position 198,774 of record NZ_JBVVOT010000009.1, on the reverse strand, counting down.
CGCGCAAGGTCCGCGGCTGCCTTCAGGATTGGACGATCACGTCTGATCAGTCGGGCTGGCCGAGCGAGGCGACCGGAGTCCGCTTCGGCGCACCCCGCTTGACGTCGCTGCGGGTCAGCATTTCCTTGAGATAGGCGACATTGGCCGCAGCCTGGTCCGGCGGCAGGTCCGCCTTCACGATGCTCTCGGCTTCGGTGAAGCGGCCCTGGAGACCGACGACCAGACCGAGATTTTGCCGCACCCGCGCGTTTGCGCGCGGCGAGGCATAGGCTTGCCGCAGCGCGTCTTCGGCCTTCGGCAGATCTCGCGACAACATGTAGGACAGGCCGAGATTGGAGAGCACGCCGGGATCGCCAGGCGCGATCTTGAGTGCGCTCGCATAATAGGAGCGCGCTTCCTGGTGACGGCCCATCTGATCGAGCGCGGTGCCCTGCACCGAGAGCAGGCGCCAATCCGGGTTATCGGGCGAATGCGCCTTCGACAGCACGTCGAAGGCTTGCTGGAAATTGCCGTTGTCCGAGAGCGCGCGGCCGTATTGGGCCATCAGCGCCCTGTTGCCGGGATTGGCGATGGTCGCCTGCTCGAGCACGGCGGCGGCCTGGGCGTGCTGACCGTTGGCGCGCAAGGCCTGGCCGTAGGCGAGCGCCGCATCGGCGTCCTTGGGATTGGCGCGATAGCGCTCGCCATAGACTTCGGCAGCGCGCGCGGGATCGGCGGGAACGGCTTCGGCCCGCGGCCCGACCGAGCCCGTGACGTCAGAGAGTTTCGACATCGCCGTGCAGCCGCCGAGGCCCATGGCCAACGCCGCGACCAGCGAGGTGGACGCAAGAAGCCGGGCAAGACTGAGCCGTCCAAGACTGAACCGTCCAAGACTGAGCCGTTCAAGACCGAACCGTTGACGCATGACGCTTTGACTCTCGAGCCGATTGATCGAGCCGAACGCGCCAGCAATAGACTGTTAACCCTAACGGCCGGTTAATTCCCCGGGCCCGCGTCCCTCACCGCGGCGCCTGCGGCGGCACCTCGCCGCCGAGACCCAGATCGAGGCCGAGCGCCCTCACCTGCTCGTTCAGGTCCCGCAGCAATTGCAATCGTTGCCGAGTCGCGATCTCGACATCGATGTCCGGGCGCGCCACCCTCGGCAATTCGCGCCGAAGATCGTCACGATTGACCAGACGCCTCGCGCGGAGCTCGTCGAGCTGAAAATCGTCGATGCCGAGCACATTTGCAGATTGCTCGATCAACCGACGCAGCAGCGATGTCACCACGGCTACGGCGCCGACGTCATGCTTGCGTGCAGATCTCGAGAACTTGCTGTCGAGATCGGCCCAGGCGTGAGAGGTCGCCAGATAGACGTGGAGCAAATCAGCCCAATCCACCTCGCCGTCGGCATAGAAGGCGCGGCGCAGCAGGAGCCGGCGGGCGAATGCCGCGACCTGGTCCCGTTTCAGCGTCGTGCATGCGTCGATCTCGATGCCCGACTGGACGGCCGGATCTCGGGAAAAATCGCGCCCGGCGGGCAGCCTGACGACGCCGTGCGGCAGGTTGGAATCGAGCGGCCTGAAGACACCATCCTTGCGCGGACGTGAGTAGCGGGCGATCGCAAAGCGATACTCGGTGCGGCCGCCAGAGGACATCGGGTGGGACATCGGGCCGAAATGAATGACGTTGAAGCCGGCATCGTCGCCGGCCTGCCCGGTCGATGATGGACAGGACAGGACGTAGATCGTGCGCCAGAATGCTTCATCGCTCTCACTCGACGTGGCGCGCGGATCGGGAATCGAATAGCGCGTCAAGCCTTCGACATGCCGGTGTCCGTGCAGAACCAGATCGACGTTGAGAGATGTCGCCGCTTCGAGAAAGGTCGCGGGCGCGGCGAGATACATCAGCGGCTCGTCGGGCACGCCGAGGAACCGCTTTCCTTCTCCGGTCGCCTGCGGCAGTGGATGATGGTGCAGCGCAAGCACGCGCACCAGGTTTTCAACCGGCTCGGCATAATCGGCGCGGCCGCCCGACCCGAGGCTGCCCGCGAGCTCAACGCTCAGCCGCGCGGAATCCGAAACCATGGCGTTGTAGGCGCGCTGGTCGACGTTGCCGCTCGCGAGCGTCGTGAGGCTCGCGCGGTTGGAATCCAGCAGCACCAGATCGAGGCCAGCTTGACGGTAGTAGACGCTCTTCGAGGTCCGCGGCAAATGCAGGTAATCATAGACGTCGTGGCGGCCTGCACGCTGGCTCGGGCGCTTGACGTCGTGATTGCCGGCAATTGCCTGAATGTCGGTGAACAGCCCGGTCTGCCGGAAGAACGTAATGACGGCGAGCGCTTCGCCGAGCGCAGGCGGCGTCGGGTCGTCCACGATATCGCCGGTGATCAGCAGGATGCGATCGGGAACATCCGCGAAGTCCGCCATTCTCTCGCGAATTGCTGCATTGAGCGTCTCGATCGTCGCAAGCAGCCGACCAGACCCGTCCAGATGCAGGTCGGAAATCTGTACGATGACGAACGATCTATCCATTTTGCGTCGCTTATTTGCGAATGCCGCGCCGCGCAAACGATAAGAGAAATGCCTTCGACGATCAGGTTCCGTCCGGTATCAGCCCGGGCCATGATGAGCCGGGGTAAGAAGCGACTGCATGCCCCGTTGTTGCGCTCGTTGCGTGCAGAACCGCACGACACAATCTAAAATATTGGCCAATAATGCCACAACCGCAGCGCTAGTAAAGCCCTGCGGCCGCTCGCGTGAACGGCGGTCCTCGGCATGAGATACGCGGCCCGCCCGACGATGGTTTCGCTCATCAGATCAATATTCAATGGCGAGCCGCTTGCGGATTTCGTCAATGCGCTTGTCCAGTGCATCGAACCGCGCGTGAACGGAGCGGTCGTGGAGATAGAAGACGTAACCACCGGCGAGGAACGCGAATATCCAATGATGATGCTCGACATAGCCAAAAATCGCCTCGACCGCCTGGCCGATGAATGTGACCACGCTCCACACAAATTCCATTGCATTTCCTCCCGGCCGGCTTTGTCGTCGGCCGCCGGAGATCTACACCTGACGGCCGTTGCCGGAACCTAGCATGGCCCCCTTGCTGCGAGTAGCGGATCGCTGAACGGTGGCAGCAAAGCTGATTGCAGCGGCGGCAAAACTCTGCGAAATCTCGTCCGTTCGTATGACCCGCTCGATCTGACGATCCGGACCCGCCAATGCCTTCTGTCTTCGAGACGTCGCCTACCGCCATCCCGATCACCTTCGTCACCAGGTCGAGCTGGGATCAGGTCGCCGAGCGGCTACCGGCGGCGCAACGCCAGTTCGCCACTGCGAGCGCCTTTACCGCAAAGCCGGGCGGCTATCTCGCCCTGCCCGCGCCCGATGGCGCGATCGCGCAAGTGCTGTTCGGGCTCGAGGACGAAGGTGCAAGATCGCGCGACCTGTTCCGACCGGGCGCCCTGCCCGGCCTGCTGCCGCCGGGCGTCTATCGCTTCGCCAATGCACCGCACGATGCACGGCTCGCCGCACTCGCGTTCGCGCTCGGCAGCTACCGTTTCGCCCGGTACCGCAAAGCCGATCGCCCCGAGGTCCGCCTCGTACCGCCCGACGGCGTCGATGCGACCGAGATCAACCGCATGGCGGACGCCGCAATGCTGGCGCGCGACCTCATCAACATGCCGGCCAACGACATGGGGCCGGAGGAGCTGGCCGCAGCCGCGCAGGATCTCGCCGCCGAATTCGGTGCAAGCTTTGCCTGCACCGTCGGTGATGAGCTGAAGACGAATTTTCCGCTGATCCACGCCGTCGGCATGGCATCTAGCCGCGCGCCGCGGTTGATCGACATCGGCTGGGGCGACCCGGCTCATCCCAAGGTGACGCTGGTCGGCAAGGGCGTCTGCTTCGACACCGGCGGGCTCGACCTGAAGCCGTCGAGCGGCATGCTGATCATGAAGAAGGACATGGGGGGCGCCGCCAACGTGCTGGCGCTGGCGCGCATGGTGATGGATGCGAAGCTGAAGGTGCGGCTGCGCGTGCTGATTCCGGCCGTGGAGAACGCCGTGGCGGGCAATGCCTTCCGCCCGCTCGACATCTTCACCTCGCGCAAGGGCATCACGGTCGAGATCGGCAATACGGACGCGGAGGGACGGCTGGTGCTCGCCGACGCGCTGGCGCTGGCGGACGAGGAAAAGCCGGACCTGCTGATCGATCTCGGCACGCTGACGGGAGCGGCACGCGTCGCGCTGGGGCCGGATTTACCGCCCTTTTACACCAATGATGAGGTGCTTGCCGCCGACGTCGCACGATGCGCGGCGAAGGAGAACGATCCGTTGTGGCGCATGCCGCTGTGGCCGCCTTACGATGCGTGGCTGGACTCCAAGACCGCTACCATCACCAACGCACCATCAGGCGGCTTTGCCGGCTCGATCATCTGCGCGCTGTTCCTGCAACGCTTTGTCGAACAGGCCAAGAGCTGGCTGCATGTCGACATCTACGGCTGGACGCCGTCGGCGAAGCCCGCACGCCCCGAGGGCGGCGAGTGCCAGGCCGCGCGCGCGATCTACACATTGCTGAGCGAGCGCTATGCGTGATCCTGGGCGAGATCCAAGCCACGACCCAAGGCTGACACCCGCGCGCGGCGACCTCGCCGCAAAATACCTCGAAGGCAAGGTGCAGGCGGATCGCTTCGTCACGGGCGACGAATTCGAGCTAGTCGAGGCGATCGCGCCCGTGCGCGAACAGCCGTCGTCGAACGCGATGCTGATGACGCAAGCGTTGCGCGGCGAGCGCGTCACGGTCTACGACCGCAACGGCGAAGGCTGGGCGTGGGGTCAGCTTTCCGGTGACGGCTATGTCGGCTGGCTGCCGGATGCAGCGCTCGTGAAGCCCTCGGCCGCAGCGACCCATATGGTCAGCGCGCTACGAACTTTTGCCTTCCCTGGTCCCTCGATCAAGCTGCCGCCGGCAGACACGCTGGTGATGGGATCGAAGATCGCGGTTGCACGCGAGGACGGCGGCTTCGCCGTGACGCGCGACGGACATTATCTGCCCAAGGCCCATCTCGTCCCGCTTGGTCATCGCGAGCCGGATTTCGTCGCAGTCGCCGAGCGTTTCGTCGGCACGCCCTATCTCTGGGGTGGCAAGAGCAGCCTCGGCGTCGATTGCTCCGGCCTCGTCCAGGTCTCGCTGACATCGGCGGGCATCGGCTGCCCGCGCGACAGCGACATGCAGCAGGCCGGGCTCGGCCGAGCGCTGGAGCCGCATGAGCAGAGCAAGCTACAACGCGGCGATCTCATTTTCTGGAAGGGTCATGTCGCCATCGTTCGCGATGGCAGCACCATGGTTCATGCCAATGCGCATCACATGGCAACGGTGATTGAGCCGATCGAGCCGGCGATTGCACGGATCAAGCAAGCCGGCAGCGCGGTCACCGCGATCAAGCGGCTCTGACGGACTAAGTCGCCGCAGACCCGTTCCCCGCCGTCTCCAGCCGGAACGCCGCCGCAAACAGCGCGCGCGTGTAGTCCGTCTTCGGATTCTTGAAGAGCTCGGCGGCCTGGCCTTCCTCGACCACCTTGCCGCCACGCATCACGATCAGATGGCTCGCGAGCGAGGCGACGACGCGCAGATCGTGCGAGATGAACATGTAGGTGAGATCGCGACGGCGCTGCAATTCACGCAGCAGATCGACCATCTGCGCCTGAATCAGCATGTCGAGCGCACTGGTCGGCTCATCCAGCACGACGAAATCCGGCTCCAGCACCACCGCCCGCGCGATACTTATGCGCTGGCGCTGGCCGCCGGAGAATTCATGCGGATAACGGTTGCGGGTATCCGGCTTCAATCCGACGTCCTCGAGCGCCTTGACGACGCGCTCCTCACGCTCGCCGCGCGAGAGCAGCGGTTGATGCACGGTGAGGCCCTCGGCGACGATGTCGGCGACCGACATGCGCGGGCTGAGCGAGCCGAACGGATCCTGGAACACGATCTGCATGTCGCGCCGGAACGGCCGCATCTCCTTGAAACGCAGGCCCTGGATATCTTTTCCCAGGAACACGATGCGTCCGTTCGAGGAGATCAGCCGCAGCAATGCGAGCCCCAGCGTGGTCTTGCCCGAGCCGGATTCGCCGACGACGCCAAGCGTCTCGCCCTTGCGCACGGCGATGCTGACGCCGTCGACCGCCTTGATGTGACCGACTGTCTTGCGCATCAGCCCGCGCTTGATCGGGAACCAGACCTTCAGATCGTCGGCCGACATCACCACCGGCGCATTCGGCTGCGGCGGCGCCGGATCCGGTTTCGGCTCCGCGGCAAGCAGGTCGCGCGTGTAAGGATGCTTCGGGGTCTTGAACACCTGCTCGACCGGCCCCTGCTCGACGATCTCGCCGCCCTTCATGACGCAGACCTGGTCGGCGATGCGGCGCACGATGCCGAGATCGTGGGTGATGAAGAGCAGGCTCATGCCGAGCCGGCCGCGGATCTCTGCGAGCAGCGTCAGGATTTGCGCCTGCACGGTGACGTCGAGCGCCGTGGTCGGCTCGTCCGCGATCAGGAGGTCCGGCTCGTTGGCGAGCGCCATCGCGATCATCACGCGCTGGCGCTGGCCGCCGGAGAGCTGGTGCGGATAGCTCTTCAGCCGCGTTTCAGGCTCGGAAATGCCAACCTGCGTCAGCAATTCCAGCGTCCGCCTGCGCGCCTCGGCATTGCTGGTCGGATTGTGCAGCTGGATGATCTCGCCGATCTGCGCCTCGATCGTGTGCAGTGGATTGAGCGAGGTCATCGGCTCCTGGAAGATGATGGAGATGTCGCTGCCGCGAATCTCCCGCATCTCCTGCTCCGACCGGTCGATCAGTTCCTGGCCCTTGAAGTGGATGCTGCCCGAGGGATGCGAGGCGTTCGGATAGGGCAAGAGCTTGAGGATCGACAGCGCGCTGACCGACTTGCCGGAGCCGGACTCGCCGACCAGCGCCAGGCACTCGCCGCGCCTGATCTGGAACGAGACCTTGTCGACCGCGAGCGTGGTGGCGCCCCCCTGATGGAAAGCCACCGAGAGGTCGCGCACGCTGAGCAAAGGCTGGTTGATCGCGTCCATTGGCTTACCTGAACGTCTTGCGCGGATCGAAGGCATCGCGCACGGCTTCGCCGATGAAGATCAAGAGCGACAGCATGATCGCGACCGAGAAGAAGCCGGAGAAACCGAGCCAGGGCGCCTGCACGTTGGACTTGCCCTGCGACAGCAGCTCACCGAGCGACGGCGAGCCGGGCGGCAGCCCGAACCCCAGGAAGTCGAGCGCCGTCAGCGTCATCACCGAACTCGACACGATGAACGGCAGGAATGTCATGGTCGCGACCATCGCGTTCGGCAACAGATGCCTGAACATGATGACCTTGTTCGACACGCCGAGCGCCCGCGCCGCCTGGATGTACTCGAAATTGCGCCCGCGCAGGAATTCCGCGCGCACGAGTCCGACCAGCGATACCCAGGAAAACAACAGCAGGATGCCGAGCAGCACGAAGAAACCGGGCACCAGCACGGACGACAGGATCAGCAGCAGATAGAGCGAAGGGATCGCGGTCCATATCTCGATGAAGCGCTGGAACAACAGGTCGATCCAGCCACCGAAATAGCCCTGCACCGCGCCGGCCGCGATGCCGACGACGGAGGAGACGATGGTCAGGCACAGGCCGAACAGCACCGAGATGCGGAAGCCGTAGATCAGCCGCGCCACCACGTCGCGGCCCTGATCGTCGGTGCCGAGCCAGTTGTATTCGAGATCGCGGCAGCTCTTGAGACCTTTCTTCTCGACCACAGGCTTGCACTGCGCTTCCGTCAACATCCAGGTCGGCCGCGACGGCGCCGGCGTCGGCAGATCGAGATTGTGGGTGTCGTAGGAATAGCGGATCAGCGGCCAGACGATGCTGCCGCCCTTGTCCTTGATCAGCTTCTGCAAATACGGATCGCGATAGTCGGCTGCCGTTTCGAAGTCGCCGCCGAAAGTGGTTTCCGAATAGGTGACGACGGACGGCCAATAGAGGTGGCCATCATATTTGATCAGGAACGGCCGATCATTGGCGATCAGCTCGGCGAACAGCGACACCACAAACAGGATGAGGAAGATCCAGAACGACCAATAGCCGCGCCGGTTCGCCTTGAAATTCTGCCACCGGCGCCTGTTGAGCGGCGATGGCACGAACGGTTTGCGCGTGATCGGCACGGCACTGCCGAGCGGCGACTTCGCAGTGGTTTCGATCGGCGTGGTGGGGGCGGCCAGCGTCATCAGACCTCCCGCGCCTCGAAATCGATTCGCGGATCAATCCACATATAGGTCAGGTCAGAGATCAGGTTGATCACGAGGCCGACGAGCGAAAAGATGAAGAGCGTGCCGAACACCACGGGGTAGTCGCGGTTGAGAACGCTTTCGAAACTGAGTAGTCCCAGCCCGTCCAGCGAGAAGATGGTCTCGATCAGAAGCGAGCCCGAGAAGAAGGCGTGAATGAAGGTGCTTGGAAAGCCGGCGATGACGATCAGCATCGCGTTACGGAAGACGTGACCATAGAGCACCCGGTTCTCGCTGCAGCCTTTCGACCGCGCGGTCATCACGTATTGCTTGCGAATCTCGTCCAGAAACGAGTTCTTGGTCAGGAACGTCATGGTGGTGAACGCCCCGAGTCCCATGGCGATCAGCGGCAGCGTCAAATGCCAGAAGTAGTCGATGATCTTCCAGTACCACGGAAACTGCGACCAGCCGTCCGACGTCAATCCGCGCAGCGGGAACCAGTTGAAGAACGAGCCGCCGGCAAACAGGATGATCAGGAGGATCGCGAACAGGAAGCCGGGAATGGCATAGCCGAGCACGAGCACGCTCGACGTCCAGGTGTCGAAGCGCGTTCCGTCCCTGACCGCCTTGCGAATGCCGAGCGGAATTGAGATCAGGTAAGTCAGCAGCGTCAGCCAGATGCCGAGCGAGATCGAGACCGGCAACTTCTCCTTGACGAGCTGCAGGACGCTGACATCGCGAAAATAGCTCTTGCCGAAATCGAAGCGGGCGAAATTCCAGACCATCAGCGCGAAGCGCTCCGGGGCCGGCTTGTCGAAGCCGAACTGCACTTCCAGCTTTTTGATGAAATCGGGATCGAGGCCTTGCGCGCCGCGATACTTCGAATTGATGGCATCGCCGCCGGCCCCTAGCTGCCCCGGAGCGCGCTGCGCAAAGTCGCTGCCGCCCGAAATGCGCGAGGTCCCGCCGGTATCGGCGCCCGAGAGCTGCGCGATCACGCGCTCGACCGGCCCGCCCGGCGCGAACTGCACGACGATGAAGGAGACGAAGAGGATCCCGAGCAAGGTCGGGATCATCAGCAGGATGCGGCGGGCGATATAGGCGCTCATGGCTGTTTCGCCTGCTCGAGCCTGGCGGCTTTGCCGCCCTCGTACCACCAGATGTCGGGGGCACCGACGCCGTTGGCATAACGCGGCGGCTTCTGCGGATGACCGAATTGGTCCCAATAAGCAAGCCGGTGCGTCTTGTTATACCATTGCGGCACCCAATAGCGGCCGGCGCGGAACAGACGATCGAAGGCGCGGCAGGCGATGGTCAATTCCTCGCGGCTGTCGGCCGCCATGATCTTCTCGATCATGGCATCGATGGCCGGGCTAGCGACGCCCGCGAGATTATACGAGCCCTTGGTTGCGGCAACCTGCGAGGAAAAGAATGCGCGCATGGCATCGCCCGGTGTCGCCGACATGCTGAAGCGTTGGATCGTCATATCGAAGTCGAAATCTTCCTGGCGCGCCTTATGTTGTACGGCATCGACGAGGCGCACGCTCGCTTCGATGCCGAGCGTCGCGAGATTCTTTATGTAGGGCCCATGGTGCGGCTGGAACGAAGCCTCGTCCAACAGGAATTCGATCCTGAAGATCTCGCCGTTTGGCAGCACCCTCTTGCCGTCCTTGATTGGCAGGCCGGCGTCGCTGAGCAATTGCTGCGCCTTGCGCAACAGGCTGCGGTCCTGCCCGGATCCGTCCGAGACCGGCGGCGTGAACGGCGCGGCGAACACCTCGTTGGGAACCTGGCCGCGAAACGGCTCCAGCAGCTTCAGCTCTTCCGGCGGCGGAGGCCCGTCGCTCGCCATGAGGTCCGAGTTCTGAAATGGCGACACCGTGCGGGCATAAGCACCGTACATGATGGTCTTGTTGGTCCACTCGAAGTCGAAGGCGTCGATCAGTGCCTCACGCACGCGAGGATCCCTGAACTTGTCGCGCCGGGTATTGATGAACCATCCTTGCGCGCCGGAGGGCGTGTCGTCGGGCACGACCTCCATCTTGACGCGACCGTCCTTCACCGCAGGGAAGTCATAGCGGGTCGCCCAGATCCGAGAGGTGAACTCCTCGCGGTAGAGATAGTTCTTACCGGTGAAACCTTCGAAGGCGACATCGCGGTCGCGGTAGAATTCGTACCGCACCACGTCGAAATTGTAGCTGCCGCGACAGGGGGGCAGATCGGCAGCCCACCAGTCCTTGACGCGCTCGTATTCGATGTAGCGGTTGACCTCGAACTTGCCGACCTTGTACGGCCCCGAACCCAGCGGGATCTCCAAAGACGTTTCGTCGAACGGACGGGAGGCATAGTAGGCTTTCGAGAAGATCGGCAGTCCCGCGATATAGAGTGGCACGTCGCGCGCGCGTCCCTTGGCGAAGGTCACAACAAGCGTTGCATCGTCTAGGGCTTCCGCGCTGACCATATCGCGCATCTGCACGATGATCAGCGGATGCCCCTTGGCCTTCAGCGACGTCAGCGAAAACGCCGCGTCGTGAGCGGTGAGCCTGGTGCCGTCGTGGAATTTCGCCTCGGGCTGCATGGTGAAGCGATAAACGAGCCTATCAGGCGATATACTTACAGACTTGGCGGCAAGCCCGTACATCCCGTCCGGCTCGTCATTGGCGCGCAGCATCAACGGCGCAAAGGTCATGTCCATGCCCTGCGCGCCATCGCCTTTGAGGATGAAGGCATTGAGCGAGTTGAAGGTCTGATAGGACTGGTTGTAGGCGCGCACCGACGGGATCAGCGAGAAAGTGCCGCCCTTCGGCGCGTCGACATTGACGTAGTCGAAGTGATGGAAATCGGCGGGATATTTGAGGTCGCCGAAGGCCGACATGCCGTGGGCCTCGGCGGGCATCTCGGACGCTGTCGCGCCCCGGAGCCAGGCCGCGCTGAACGCGCCACCGGCACCCAGGGCCAGCACATGCCGGCGTGAAAGCTGCGCCATGCGAGAAATGCCCTTCACGACTTCTTTGCGATCCGCGCCGCCTTGTCCGCGTCGTACCACCAGATGAACGGAAAGCCGGACTGACCGTATTTGGGCAATTCCGCCGGCCGGCCGAAGCGATCCCAGCGCGCGGTGCGCACAAATGGATAATTCCATTGCGGGATCACGTAGTGATTCCAGAGAAGAACTCGGTCAAGAGCCTTGGTTGACGCGACGAGCTGGTCTCGATCCTTCGCGAAAATCACACGATCGATCAACTTGTCGACCGCCGGATTCTTGATTCCCGCAATGTTGTCAGACCCGGCCATGTCAGCGGCTTTGGAACCCCAATGTTCTCGTTGCTCGTTGCCGGGAGACTGCGATTCCCCCCAGGACTTTGTGACGATATCGAAGTCCCAATTCCGCAATCTGTTCTCGTACTGAGTGGGATCGATCGTCCGGATGCTCACGGCAATTCCGAGCCGCTCCAGTGACGGCTTGTAGAAGAGCATCACCCTTTCGAACGCAGGTTCGGCGGTCAACAGCTCAAAGCCAAGCTGCGTTCCTGTCTTAGTCTCGATCAGCTTGCGGTCGCGCACCTCGTAGCCGGCCTCCTTGAACAGGCGCAGCGCTTCGCGCAGATTGTCGCGAACGGCTTCGGGACTGCCGCCGACGGGATTGCTGTAGGCCGTCGTGAAGACTTCGGGCGGGACTTCGGCGCGGACGGTCTCGAGGATCTCGAGTTCCTTGCCCTGCGGCAACCCGGTCGCCATCAGGTCCTCAAGACCATCGAAATAGCTGCGAACACGAAAATACTCGCCATAGAAGAGTTGCTTATTCATCTCCTCGAAGTCGAACGCGTAATTGAGCGCACGACGCACGCGGGGATCGCTGAATTTGGCGCGGCGCAGATTCGGCACGAAAGCCTGCATCACACCGGAGCTCCGATTTCGAAACTTCTCGAGGACCACGCGCTTCTCGGTTACGGCCGGGAAGTCGTAGGCTGTCGCCCAATTCTTGGCGCTGTTCTCGCTGCGCCAGTCGACCTCATCAGCCTTGAACGCCTCGATCGCCACGGTGACATCGCGGAAATACTCGTAGCGCAGCTCGTCGAAATTATTGCGGCCCACATTGGCCGCGAGGTCGCGCCCCCAATAATCCTTGACGCGCTCCAGCGCGATCGACCGTCCGGCAACGAATTCCTTGACCCGGTACGGGCCCGAGCCCAGCGGCACTTCGAGCGTGGTGGCGGAGACATCGCGCTTGCGGCCCTGCGCGTCCGTGCCCTCCCACCAATGCTTCGGCAAAACTATCAGCTGACCCACGATCTGCGGCAGTTCGCGGTTGCCCGGTGCATCGAAGACGAACTTCACCTCGTGGTCGCCGACCTTCTCGGCTTTCACCACATGGCTGTAATAGGCCGAGTACATCGGGTGATGCTTCTTGAAGGAATCGAGCGAAAAGATCACGTCGTCCGCCGTAACAGGCTTGCCGTCATGCCATTTGGCTTGCGGCCGCAGGCGGTAAGTCACGAAGGAGAAATCGTCCGGATGGCTGACGGCCTCGGCCAGCGCGCCGTACTCGGTCGAAACTTCGTCGAGCGCGCCAGTCGTGAGGGATTCGTAGATGAATGCCACGGCGCCTGCGACTTGCCCCTTCACACCGGAGACGACGATGTTGAAATTGTCGAAGGTACCGATGGCGATCTGGCGCGCGACGCCGCCCTTGGGCGCTTCCGGATTGACGTAGTCGAAGCGCTTGAAGTCCGCTGGGTATTTGACCTGTCCGAACAGCGACAGCGCGTGCCGCCAAGTCGGCTCGCCGGCGGATTGCGCGCGTGCCGCGCCGACGCCGGAAAGGCCCCCTACGGAACCAAGGGCGGGGAGCGTTGCGGCAGCAGTGCCAGTGAGCAGGAGATCGCGTCGGGTAAGGGCCAAATCAACATTCCTGTCTTGAAGGAGGCTACTCCTTTAAGTTCCCAATATAGGCGAGGTTTCGACGGAATATGTTGCTTTTTCCTCATCATGGAAGTCCGGCTGGCCGATCGCTGCGACCAAACGCCCCGATAACAACGCCGCGAGGCCCGGATAAGCAAACGGCCGGGCTTTGAGCCCGGCCGCGTACCAAGATCGAAATCGACAGGCCTTACTTCGCCGCGGTCGGCAGCGGCTTCGGGCTGTCTGAGAGACTGTTCAGGTAAGCGATCACGTCGGCGCGCTCGCTATCCTTCGGGATGCCGGCAAAGCCCATCGCGGTGCCCGGGACAGCCGCCTTGGGATTGGCGATGAATTTGTTGAGCGCATCGAAGTCCCAGGTGCCGCCCTTCGCCTTCATAGCAGCCGAGAAGTTGAAGCCGCCGCGACCTTCGCCAACATGGTCGCCGACGACGCCATAGAGGTTCGGACCGACACGGTTCGGGCCGCCCTTCTCGAAGGTATGGCAGGCGCCGCACTTCTTGGCGGCGGCGGCGCCCTTCTCGACCGAGGCGGTCTGGAGCAGCTTTTCGATCGGTTCGGCGGCCGCGGGGGCAGCGCCGCCTTCCTTGCCGTGACCGGCGTCTTCCTTCACCGCGATCTCGAAGCCCGGCTTTTCCGGCATCTTGGGCGAGAACAACGCCTGGGCGGTGAAGCTCGTCACCAGCAGAAGGAGACAGGTGCCGAGCACGGCACCAAGAATCTTGTTCAGTTCGAAAGAGTCCATTTCCGGCCAGGCCCCACACCGCAAGAAGGATCGAGCGGCCCAATGCGGCCGCCAGGACGAGCCTCGGAGAATCAACGTTCCTTTATTGTTTCCCCGAGTTTTGCCATTGAGATATCGGTTTGCCCGGGGTCTGGCAACCCGTATAAGCGAGCGGGCTTCACGCCCGTCCCCACCCCATTGCTCGGCGCGGAAAACGCCCCGTTTCCAGGCCCTTGAACGATGATCGATCCCCGCATCCTGGTGCTTATTCCAGCCCGCATGGCTGCCACCCGCCTGCCCGGCAAGCCGCTCGCCGATATCGCGGGGCAGCCGATGATTGTGCACGTGATGCGCCGCGCCGAGGCCGCCGGCATAGGCCGGGTCGCGGTCGCAACCGACACCGCGGAGATCGCGTCCGTCGTGACCGCCCATGGCGGCGAGGCCGTGATGACCCGCCCGGACCACCCGTCCGGCTCCGACCGCATCCACGAGGCCATGCAGAAGCTCGATCCGGACGGCAAAGCCGAGATCGTGGTCAATCTCCAGGGCGATTTCCCGACGATCACGATCGATAACATCCGCGAGGTGCTACCGCCGCTGCAAGACCCCGTCGTGGACATCGCAACGCTGGCTTCGCAGATCCACACCGAGGAGGAAGACCTCGCGCCGAGCGTCGTGAAGGCGATCGGGACCTCGCTCGGCGGCAGACGCATGCGTGCACTTTATTTCACCCGCGCGACCGCGCCGACCGGCGACGGGCCGCGTTACCACCATATCGGCCTCTACGCCTATCGCCGCGCCGCGCTGGAGCGCTACGTCCGGCTTCCGCCTTCGCCGCTGGAATTGCAGGAGAAGCTCGAGCAGCTCCGGGCGCTTGAGGCCGGAATGCGCATCGACTTCACCATTGTCGATACCGTGCCCCGCGGGGTCGACACGCCGGCGGACCTGGAAACCGCCCGCAGCATCCTTTCCAAATCCTGAGCCGCTGTTACAAGGCCGAGCATGAGCAAGCTGAAAATTGCATTCCAGGGCGAGCCTGGCGCCAATTCGCACATCGCCATCGTCGAGGCCTATCCCGATGCCGAGCCGATGCCCTGCGCCACCTTCGAGGACGCCTTGTCGGCGATCGCGTCGGGCGAAGCCGATCTCGGCATGATTCCGATCGAGAATTCGGTCGCAGGCCGCGTCGCCGACATCCATCATTTGCTGCCGGCCTCCGGCCTCTTCATCATCGGCGAATGGTTTCTGCCGGTCCGGCATCAGCTGATGGCGGTGAAGGGGACCAGGCTCGAGGACATCAAGAGCGTCGAGAGCCACGTGCACGCGCTCGGCCAATGCCGGCGCATCATTCGCAAGCTTGGCATCAAGCCGATCGTGCACGCCGATACCGCCGGCAGCGCCCGCGATATTTCCGAGCGCAACGACAAGACCGTCGCCGCGATCGCCTCGCGCCTGGCCGCGAAGATTTACGGCCTCGACATTTTGGCCGAGGACATCGAGGACGAGGCCCACAACACCACGCGCTTCGTGGTGCTGGCGCGCGAACCGAAATGGGCCGCACAGGGCTCCGGTCCGCTGGTCACGACTTTTGTGTTCCGGGTGCGCAATTTGCCGGCCGCGCTCTACAAGGCGCTCGGTGGCTTTGCCACCAACGGCGTCAACATGACCAAGCTCGAAAGCTACATGGTCGACGGCAATTTCTTCGCCACCCAGTTTTACGCCGACGTCGACGGCCACCCCGAGGACAAGGGCCTCGCTTTCGCGATCGAGGAGCTGAAATTCTTCTCGCGCGAATTCCGCATCGTCGGCGTGTATCCGGGCCACCCGTTCCGCGCGACGATGGAATAGTCTCGTGTCCCGACGCGCGAAGCGCGAGCCGGAGCACGAGAGCCTTATCCGACCGCCTTAAGCCCGAACGCCTCCGCCAGCAGCGAATATGATTTCTTTCGCGCCTCGTGATCGTACACGGCGGTGATCACCATCAACTCGTCCGGCTTGCTCGCATCGATCAGCGGCTGAAGCGTCTCCTGCACGGTTGCAGGGCTGCCGACGAACAGGCGCGAGCGGTTGCGCCGGATCGAGATGCGCTCCGAATCGGTATAGGGATAGGCTAGCGCCTCTTCGACGCTCGGTAGCGGAAGATATTGTCCGCGGTCGCGGCGCAGGCGGTTGAGGTCGAAAGACGCCGCAAGCTTTTCGGCTTCCTCATCCGTGTCGGCCGTAATGACGGCGACCGCGAGGATCGCGCGCGGGCTCGCACTCCAGGCCGAGGGCTGAAAACGATTGCGATAATGCACCATCGCGTCGATCGCATCGTGGGACGCAAAATGATGGGCGAATGCGAAGCCCATGCCGACTTGCGCGGCGAGCTCCGACGAATAATCGCTGGAGCCGAGCAGCCAGATCGGCGGCAACGGCGTATCGTCGGGCATCGCAACGACGTTGTGGTAGGGATGGCCCGAGGGGAATTCCCGGGTCTGCCACAGGATCAATTCGTGCAGCCGCTCGAGGAAATCGTCGCCTTCGCGACGGTCGAGCCGGCTGCGCAACGCATAGGCCGTGGCACCGTCGGTGCCGGGGGCGCGGCCGAGGCCGAGGTCGATCCGGCCAGGAAACAGCGCCTCCAGCATCTTGAAGCGCTCGGCCACGACCAGCGGCGCGTGATTGGGCAACATCACGCCACCGGAGCCGACGCGGATGTGCTTCGTCACCGCCGCGATCTGGCCGATCATCACGTCGGGCGCCGGGCTCGCGACAGAGGCGAGGTTGTGATGCTCGGCGAGCCAGTAGCGGACATAGCCGAGCCCGTCGACATGGCGCGCCAGGTCGATGCTGTTGCGCAGCGCGGCGGCGGGCTTGGTGCCTGTGGTGACGACGGAGAGGTCGAGGACTGAGAGCGGGATCATGGCGCGCTAACGTAGTGGAGAGCGGCGCAGCGGCAATGGGCAGGGCGCGCAGGTCTGACGTGCAGGCCGCGGGCTCGCGCGACTGCGCCGCAGCGTTGGGACCAACACCGATCTGATAACATGGCATTCAGACTGCCCACCTCAGAAATTTGCGTAAGATGGCCATAGATACTGGTTATATACCTGATTTAGCTAACATTATAGCTAAATGCATTTATCCCACTTCGACTTCAAGCGGCATCTCATTTGCTATGATAGTAACAAAAGTGGGCCACTTCCCATCCGCGATGGGCTGTCGTGCGCGGCCACTTTGGCTTATCTTGACCTCTCCCAATGTAGACCTGACCGCCGGCCGCCAGCGACCCGGCGCGCCCTTGGAGTGAGTGGTGCCCATGACTGACGCGACGATGCCTGCCCACACCGACGGGCAAGACGGGTACCTGAAGCGGCCTGCGATTTCCTTCGAGTTCTTTCCGCCCAAGACGGAAGATATGGAGCGCAATCTCTGGGACACCATCAACCGGCTGGCCCCGCTCGACCCGAAATTCGTCTCGGTCACCTATGGCGCCGGCGGCTCCACCCGTGAGCGCACCCACGCGACCATCTCGCGCATCCTGAAAGAAACCGCGCTGCTGCCGGCCGCGCATCTGACCTGCGTCGGCGCCTCGCGCGGCGAGATCGACGAGATCGTCGACCGCTATCACGAGGTCGGCGTCCGCCACATCGTGGCCTTGCGCGGCGATCCCGCGGGCGGCATCGGCACGGCCTATTCCAGCCATCCCGACGGCTATCAGAGCTCCGCCGACCTCGTCGCCGGCATCAAGAAGCGGCACGGCGATATCGAGGTATCGGTCTCGGCGTACCCTGAGAAGCACCCGGAGGCGCGCGACTTCGACGATGACATCGACACGCTGCAGGCCAAGGTCGATGCGGGCGCGACCCGCGCGATCACGCAGGTGTTCTTCGATAACGACCTCTATTTCCGCTATCTCGATCGCGTGCGCGCGCGCGGGATCAACATCCCGATCGTGCCGGGCATCATGCCCATGCATAATTTCAAGCAGGCTCGCAATTTCGTCACCCGCAACGGCACCTCCGTGCCGGACTGGATCGCCGCGAAGTTCGAGGGGCTCGACAACGACGCCGAGACCCGCAAGCTGGTGGCGGCGACCGTCGCCGCCGGCCAGGTGCAGAAGCTCGCCAAGCACGGCGTCGACACCTTCCATTTCTACACCATGAACCGCGCCGATCTCGTGTTCGCGATCAGCCATTTGCTCGGCATCCGCGCAAAGAGCGCGCAGAAGGCGGCTTAATACAGCATGACCGTATCCACCTCTCCCAAGCGAACCGCCCTGCTCAACGCCGCGCGTGAGCGCATTCTCGTGCTCGACGGCGCCATGGGCACGATGATCCAGAATCTGCAGTTCGACGAAGCCGCCTTCCGCGGCGAGCGCTTCAAGACCTTCCATCGCGATTTGCGCGGCAACAACGACCTCCTGATCCTGACCCAGCCGCAGGCGATCGAGGACATCCACGCCGCCTATCTGCGTGCCGGCGCCGACATCGTCGCCACCAACACCTTCTCCACGACCTCGATCGCGCAGGCCGACTACGATCTCGCCGACATCGTCTACGAGATGGCGCGCGAAGGCGCCCGCCTCGCCGGCAACGCCGCGCGCCGCGTCGAGGCCGAGGACGGCAAGCCGCGCTTCGTCGCCGGCGCCATCGGGCCGACCAACCGCACCGCCTCGATCTCACCCGACGTGTCCAATCCCGGCTACCGCGCCGTCACGTTCGACGATCTCCGCAAATCCTATGGCGAGCAGATCAACGGCATGCTCGACGGCGGCGTCGATCTGCTGCTGGTCGAGACCATCTTCGACACGCTGAACGCCAAGGCTGCGCTCTACGCGATCGCCGAGATCACCGAGGAGCGCGGCATCGACATGCCCGTGATGGTGTCGGGCACCATCACCGACAAGTCCGGCCGCCTGCTGTCCGGCCAGTTGCCGGAAGCGTTCTGGCATTCGGTGCAGCACGCCAAGCCCGTCACCATCGGCTTCAACTGCGCGCTCGGCGCGGAAGATCTTCGCGCGCATATCGCCGATATCGGCCGCGTCGCCGACACGCTTGTTTGTGCCTATCCCAATGCCGGCCTGCCCAACGAGTTCGGCCAGTATGACGAGACCCCCGAATACATGGCCCGCCTGGTCGGCGAGTTCGCGCGCGATGGCCTCGTCAACATCGTCGGCGGCTGCTGCGGCACCACGCCGGACCATATCGCTGCGATTGCGGCTGCGGTCGCGCCGCACAAGCCGCGCATCGTGCCGGAGATCGAACCCCGCTTGCGGCTCTCCGGCCTCGAGCCGTTCATCCTGACCGACGCCATTCCCTTCGTGAATGTCGGCGAACGCACCAACGTCACCGGCTCCGCCCGTTTCCGCAAGCTGGTCACCGCCGGCGACTACACCGCCGCGCTGCAGGTGGCGCGCGACCAGGTCGAGAACGGCGCGCAGATCATCGACGTCAACATGGACGAGGGTCTTCTGGATTCGGAAGCCGCGATGGTGACCTTCCTCAACCTCGTCGCCGCCGAGCCCGACATCGCCCGCGTGCCCGTGATGGTCGACAGCTCGAAATTCTCCGTGATCGAGGCCGGCCTGAAATGCGTGCAGGGCAAGCCGGTCGTCAACTCGATCTCGATGAAGGAAGGCGAGGACAAGTTCATTCACGAGGCCAAGATCGCCCGCCGCCACGGCGCGGCCGTCGTGGTGATGGCGTTCGACGAGGCCGGCCAGGCCGACACGTTCGCCCGCAAGACCGAGATCTGCAAGCGCGCCTACGACATCCTCGTGAACCGCGTCGGCTTCCCGCCGGAAGACATCATCTTCGATCCGAATATTTTCGCGATCGCAACCGGCATCGAGGAACACAACAATTACGGCGTCGACTTCATCGAGGCGACGCGCTGGATCCGCAAGAACCTGCCGGGCGCGCACATTTCCGGTGGTGTGTCCAATTTGTCGTTCTCGTTCCGCGGCAACGAGCCGGTGCGCGAGGCCATGCACTCGGTGTTCCTGTATCACGCCATCAAGGCCGGCATGGACATGGGCATCGTCAATGCCGGGCAGATGATCGTCTATGACGACATCGATCCCGAACTGCGCCAGGTGTGCGAAGACGTCATCCTCAACCGCGACCCCGGTGCGTCCGAGCGTCTGCTGGCGCTCGCGGAAAGATTCCGCGGCAACAAGACCCAGACCAAGGAAGCCGATCTCGCCTGGCGCGAATGGCCGGTGGCGAAGCGGCTGTCGCACGCATTGGTGCACGGGATCACCGAGTTTATCGAGCAGGATACCGAGGAGGCCCGCAAGGCTTCGAAGCGCCCGCTCGACGTGATCGAGGGTCCGCTGATGGCGGGCATGAACGTGGTCGGCGATCTCTTCGGCGACGGCAAGATGTTCCTGCCGCAGGTGGTGAAGTCGGCCCGCGTGATGAAGCAGGCTGTCGCCTGGCTGATGCCGTTCATGGAAGAGGAGAAGGCGCGCAATCTCGCCAACGGCATCGGTACGGAAGGCTCCTCGTCCGCCGGCAAGATCGTGCTCGCGACCGTCAAGGGCGACGTCCACGACATCGGCAAGAACATCGTCGGCATCGTGCTCCAGTGCAACAATTACGAGGTCATCGACCTCGGCGTGATGGTGCCGGCAGCCAAGATCGTCGAGACCGTGAAGGCGGAGAAGGCCGACATCGTCGGGCTATCCGGCCTGATCACGCCCTCGCTCGACGAGATGGCGTTCTTCGCCGCAGAATTGCAGCGCGAAGGCCTCAAGCTGCCGCTCTTGATCGGCGGCGCCACCACGAGCCGCGTGCATACGGCGGTGAAGATCGACCCGAGCTATCGCGCCGGCCCCGTGGTGCATGTCAACGACGCCAGCCGCGCGGTTGGTGTTGCGTCTGCTCTGCTGTCGCCCGAGAGGCGCGAGGCCTATGCCGCCGAAGTCCGCGCCGAATACGCAAAAATCTCGGACGCGCATATGCGCGCCCAGGCCGACAAGAAGCGGCTGAAGCTGGCGACCGCCCGCGCCAACCGCGTGCCGGTCGACTTTGCCGCGAACAAGCCGGTGAAGCCGACCTTCCTCGGCACCCGGAGCTTCGACGACTACGATCTCGCCGAGCTGGTGCCCTATATCGACTGGACGCCGTTCTTCCAGACCTGGGAGCTCGCCGGGCGCTTCCCCGCCATTCTCGACGACGCCAAGGTCGGCGAGGTCGCGCGCTCGCTCTACGATGACGCGCGGAAAATGCTCGACCTGATCGTCAAGGAGAAATGGTTCCGCGCGCGGGCCACCGTCGGCTTCTGGCCGGCCAATGCGCAGGGCGACGACATCGTGCTCTATGCCGACGAGAGCCGGACCAGGACGATTGCGACGCTGCACACGCTGCGCCAGCAGCTCGAGAAGCGCGAGGGCCGTTTCAACGCGGCGCTGTCCGACTTCGTCGCGCCCGCCACCACCGGCGTGCCCGATTATGTCGGCGGCTTCGTCGTCACCGCCGGCATCGGCGAGGATGTGGTCGCCGACCGCTTCAAGATGGCCAATGACGACTACTCCTCGATCCTGTGCAAGGCGCTGGCCGACCGCCTCGCCGAAGCCTTCGCCGAGCGCATGCATACCCGCGTCCGCCGCGAGTTCTGGGCCTATGCGCCGGACGAGACGCTCTCGACCGACGAGTTGATCCTCGAAAAGTACCAGGGCATCCGTCCCGCTCCCGGCTATCCCGCGCAGCCCGATCACACCGAGAAGGCTACGCTGTTCGAGCTGCTCGACGCCGAGAACACCGCCGGCGTGAAGCTGACCGAGAGCTTTGCGATGTGGCCGGGCTCTTCCGTGTCGGGGCTCTATCTCGCCAATCCTGAGAGCTATTATTTCGGCGTCGGCAAGATCGAGCGCGATCAGGTCGAGGATTATGCTGCGCGCAAGGGCATGAGCGTCGCCGAGACCGAGCGCTGGCTCGCGCCGATCCTGAACTACATCCCGGCGCGAGAGGGCGCGAGCGACAAGGCGGCGTTCGCGGCAACACCGGCCAATGACGAAACGTCGAAGGAGCTTGCCTCGCATCCGCCGGGCTGCACCTGCGCGGTGCATTTGGTCTGGCAGAAGAAGCGCGCGGGCGCGGGCTAGGCGCCCTCCAAACGAAAAAATGCGAAAACAACCCCATGCACAGTAGCGATGGGGTTGAAAAGCCTGCAGAATTTCTTCTTACCCGAAAAAGACTTGCTCCGTCGGGCAAAACACCTGTATTGTTTCATCATCGCAAACCTCGCCCGTTGAACGGTAGAGGCTCTCCTGGATTGCTTCGCTGCGCTCGCAATGACGGAGTGTGGGCAAGGGCATCGCCTCTCCAACTCACATATCCAAACGTTTCGCATTCTCGCGGAGCGTTGCGCCCCCACGACCCACCATGCCGTGAACGCAACGCGCGTTCGCCGCGACCAATGGCGGTCGCCGCCGAAGCGCAGGGGAATCGGATGCTGAACGCCCAACAATTGATGTGGACCCAGATTGCCGCCGGCATCGCCGTGCTGCTGTTTGGATTGACGCTGTTCAACCTGATCCGCATGCGAGGCCGGATGGTGGCGGCGCGGAGTTGGGACAAGGTGGAGGGCATCATCACGGTCTCCCCGGTCGACCAGCCGGCGACGCATTCCTCGGACGATCGGAACGACGCCAAGCCCATCATCCGTTATCGCTATCAGGCCGGCGGCCAGGAGCTGGAAGGCGACAAGGTCTTTGTCGGCGGCACCGTCATCACGACGAGGGTCCTGGCCGCAAAACTGACCGGACGTTATCCGGTCGGCGCTCATGTCGACGTCCACGTCGATCCGAAGCAACCGACCGAGGCGCTGCTGGAGCCCGCCGCCGCGCAGAACGTCGCGGCACTGGTGGCGTTCACAATGGTGTTCGGCATCATCGCCGCCACGCTGACCGCGCATTCGTTCGCAGGCCACGTGCTCTACGCCGACAAGGGCGTGCCGCTGTTCGCGTTCGCGGTGCCGATCATCGTGCTCGTGGGCGGGGTGTTCCTCGCCGCCGATTATGTCCGGACGCGCCGGCTGGCGAGCGCCAGCCTGCGCTGGCCGACCGCTGCCGGCAGGATCACCCATTGCGACGTGATCGAGGAAATCGTCGAGGAGAAGACCGAGCACGACAATCGACCGACGACGTCAAAGCTCGTCCACCGCTATCAGGTCGACTTGCGCTACGCCTACAGGGTCGGCAAGCGCGACTTCATCGGCACCGAAGTCGATTGGAACGGCACCATGATCTCCGGGCTGCGCGAGGTCGCCGAAGAGGGCGCGGCGAAATACCGGCCCGGGAAGAGCGTTAAGGTCTATTACGATCCGGACCAGCCGGGGCAGGCCGTGCTGGAGCCCGCAAGCCGGAAAGGCGCGCTGGGGCCGCTGATCGGCGCCGCGGTCTGCGCGGTCGTCGGCGGCCTTTTCCTAATGATCCTGATCAAGATCGGGTTCGCGTAGCGGCGCTCACCCCTTCGGCGGTGACAGTGGCTGCACGATCTCCTGGAACGGCGCCAGCGCCTCGCACGCGTCGGCATGCGCCGACAGCGCCGGATAGCGCGAGGACTCGAACAGAAGCGGGTGCGCCTCGCGGGTGAAGCGCACGACGCAGGCGACCACAACGTCGGCGTGGCCGATGCGGTCACCCAGCCAGTATGGCGTGGTCACCTTGGCGCGCTCGGCCTCCAGCGCTGTCAGCACGTCCGCGATCTGCGCCTGACAACGCTCGACCCACAGCGCAAGCTGCTCCTTCCGCAACACGCGCTCGTAGAGCAGGCTCACGGCCTTGTCGCCGAGACCGGAGGCGAGCGCGCAGATGCGCAAATGACGCCGGCGCTCGGCGCCGGAGCGCGGCAGCATCGCCTTCTCCGGCCCCACCAATTCGTCGAGATAATCGAGGATGACCGTGCTCTCGATCAACGCCTCGCCATCGTCGAGCACCAGCGTCGGCACCCGGCGCAGCGGATTATAGGGCGCGATCTTGTCGGCGTCGCCGAAGGTCGACCACGGTCTGTGCTCGAAGGCGAGGCCGTAAAGCCGCAGCGCAATCGCGACGCGGCGGACGAAGGGGGAGTCGTATTGGCCGATCAGGAACATGGTTTTGCTCTTCTCTGGCTTTTGGACGAGGGCAGAGCCGATCAGTTTCCACGGCAAGGCCGCAGTAGCGCAAGCGAAATCATGGAAGTGGAGCATTGCGCCGGATGCAACGGCGCCGCGACAGCGTCTGCCGGATGCGCTATCAAGGACGGCATCATGACAGCAACAATGGACATCAATCGGGAGCGGATCGCGGCGACCGAGGCCGTCATCCGTCCGCACATACGGCGCACACCGCTCGTTGAGGGCGATCTCGCCGATTTTGGCCTGCCGGCTTCGCCCGTCACGTTCAAGCTCGAGATGCTGCAGCATTCCGGATCGTTCAAGGCGCGAGGTGCCTTTGCCAATCTGCTGTTGCGCCAGCTGCCGGAGACCGGTGTCGTCGCGGCATCGGGCGGCAATCACGGCGCGGCGGTGGCTTATGCGGCGCAGCGGCTCGGCGTTCCCGCCACGATCTTCGTGCCCGACATCACCTCGCCGGCCAAGGCCGAGCGGATCAAAGGCTATGGCGCGAAACTCGTGGTTGCGGGCAGCCGCTACGCCGACGCGCTCGCCGCGAGCGAAACCCATGTCGCGCAAACTGGCGCCATGGCCGTGCATGCTTACGACCAGGTCGAGACCTTGCTCGGTCAGGGCAGCGTCGGCATGGAGCTGGAGCAGGATGCACCGGGCATCGACACGGTGCTGGTTGCAGTCGGCGGCGGCGGCCTGATCGGTGGTATGGCAGCCTGGAGTGCCGGCAGGACGCGCATCGTCGCGGTCGAGCCGGAGCAATCGCCGACGCTTCACGCCGCCTTCGCGGCGGGTGCGCCGATCGATGCGCCCGCCGGCGGCATCGCCGCCGATAGTCTCGCCCCGCGACGTGTCGGACAATTGATGTTTCCGATTGCGCGGGCCCATGTCGAGCGAGTCGTCCTGGTCGCCGACGACGCCATCAGGCAGGCGCAGGCGGCATTGTGGTCGAGCCTGCGCGTGGTGGCCGAGCCTGGTGGCGCAGCCGCATTTGCCGCCTTGCTCTCCGGTCGCTATCGTCCCTCACCCGGCGAGCGGGTCGCGGTGCTGGTTTGCGGTGCCAACACCACGGCAGTGAATTTCAACAGCTAGCGAGCTTCGCATAATCGGGTACCACGGACTCATCGCCGCACGGAGCAGAGCGATTTGACTGCTGACCAGCCTCCCTCACTCACTCTCCTGGGCGCCTACTCCTTCAGCGCTGACAATGCTGCCTATGCCCGTTTCATCCGGGAATTGATCGACTCACACGATCCCCCCAATTTCAGCGAAGAGGTGAAGTCTCTGCTGCGGAAAGCCGGCAGGGGCGATGAAATAGTGCCTCTGACTGGTGAGGAGCGGCGGAAATTGGAAGACAATCTACGAGGTTACATGGATGACGCTGTAATTCTCGAGGTGTTCGTGGCGAATCCGGACGCGCGGTTCAATCCTCATGATTTTACCCAAATCGATCCGTCCAACCCCGAAGGGCACGCAGAGATGGCGTGGAACGAAACGTTCCTGACCGCAGATGGCGAGACGGTGATCGAGACCGACTACAAGCAAAGACTGCCCGCGGCGAAACAGTATCGCGTGGTGTTCGTCATCCATCGTTGGGAGCCTAGCCTCCCACTGCTCTCCAGCTACGGAGAGCTGCATGCTCCGCCCGTGCAGCCATTGACCGAGCGATTATGGTGTCTCGCTGTCTATGATCTTCCGGAACCGAGTGTTGGCGTGATCCGGGGATCCCGCCACGCGTAGCCCCAATGCAACGCGACGACAGCGCCACACTCCGTCATTGCGAGCGCAGCGAAGCGATCCAGTATCTTTCCACGGAAACAGACTGGATTGCTTCGTCGCAAGGGCTCCTCGCAATGACGGTGGGGAGGCCGCTGCGCACTATTCGATGATCGGCACATGCTTCGCCGCCGTCCGTGCCGCCGTGCCATCGAGCCGCGGGTCGTCGGCGATCTCGATCTGGCGGCGGAACGGACGGAAGCCCGAGCGCTGATAGAACGCAACGGCGGACGGATGGTCGAAGGTGCAGGTGTGCACCCAGACGCGGGACAGGTCGCGTGACCATGCGAGCTCAAGCGCGCGGTTCATCATGAAGCGGGCGGCACCACTGCCGATCAGTTTTGCGGTGACGCCGAAATACACGAGCTCGCACTGGCCGGCTTCGCGAAAGTCCAGCTCCAGCAGGCCTTCATCGTTGCCGTCCACGACAAGCGCATAGACCTCGACGCCCGGTGCGTGGATGTTTGCGGCGAGCTCGGCGTCGTTCATGCGCGCCCGCGAAAACCATAACCACTCCTCGCCGACGCGGCGATGGAGGTCGCGATACCAATGAAGCGCGGGGGTATCGACCTTGCGCAGGGTCCATGTGCCAGGCGGATCGCTGCGGCGCGCAGGGCGCGCGGTCATCTCGAGATCGGTGACGACGGCAGCGATCTTGCCGGCGGGAATGTCGGAATAGCCGTCGGGGAGGATCATGGGATGCGTCCCTTAGAAGCTGAACGCCGGCCACACATTCGGGGTCGTCCTGGCGAAAGCCAGGACCCATTACCACAGCTGGTCGCTGTTGCGGCAGGCTGGAGCCGCCAGCGGTCCAAGGCAACTTAGCTCGGTGGCTATGGGTCCTGGCTTTCGCCAGGACGACGGCGGAGTTTGTGGATACGCCTCACTCACCGCGGCGTCAGCGTGATCGCCTCCGCCGTCGCCGCCTCGACCGCAGCGCGGGTGTAGAGCAGCGGCACATACTGGCCGGTCGCCCAGAGCGGCGCGAGGTCGCGATAATGACCGCTGAAGGGATCGCCCGACTGGCCCGGCGTGTTGATGGTGCGGCTCGCATCCCAATTGCCGACGTCGAGCACCATGCGGAACGAGGCGCCGGCGAACAGCTGATAATCGCTGCGGCGGTAGGTGGCCGCGCGCGGCACATTGGCGGCGCCGCCATAGGCCAGCGGACCGACCGAGAGCTGAGCGGCCGTCGCCTTGTCGGCAAGCGGCATCAGCGCGTGGTCGAATTTCGCGACGTGCAGGCGACCCCAGCGCCAGGTTGAGGAATCGGCCCCGAGCCTGGCTGTGACATCGGCCACCGCGGCGCCGAGGCTGTCGCGCAGGATCTGGTCGCGTGCGGCGGCGGGATCGGAGCCAAACGACGCGTCCGGAGATTCCAGGAAGGCGACAAGCGCAGAAATGCTCGACGCCTCGGGCGCGATCAGGTCGGCGGCCTTGGGCGCCGTGGTCTTCAACAGCACCGGTCCAAGATGATTGGCGATCCAGACCTCGAACAATGCGGCAGCGGCGCTGTCGGCGGCATCACGCGCGTCCCACGGCTTGAGCAGTTCGAGGCCCTTCTTCACGTTGGCATCGTCCGAAGTGAGCGGCTGCAACAGCCTGACCAGCCGCCGCCCCAGCATCGTGGTGTCGTCGTTCTGCAGATCCATGGCATCGGCCAGTGTCACCTTGCTGTTGGCCTGCAGCACCTCGGTGATGCGCTGCCAGCGCGCACTGTCCGCCCATTCGAAACCGATCTTGCGCTCGCTGACGGGATAATCCGCCGGCAGGTTCATCTGGTTGGCGGTGGCGAGAAAGCCCTGCTTGGGCTGATAGGCCTTGGGCAGTTCGTCGAGCGAGAGAAAACCCTGCCATTCGTAGCGGCCGTCGCCGGGCACCGGCATCAGGCCATCATAGTTGGCGCGCCGCGGCGTCTTGCCGGCGGCAACCCAGCCGATATTGCCCTTGGTGTCCGCATAGACCTGATTCTCCGACGGCGCGCCCCAGCGCCGCATGGCACCGAGGAAACCGTTCCAATCCTTCGCGGTCATGTAGTCGGAGGAGCCAAAATAGGCCGAGGTGCCGGGCTCGAACCAGATCGAGCGGACGGCGAAGGCGCGCTTGTTGGCGTCGTCGACATAGATCACCGGACCATGCCGGGTGAATTTCAGCTCGATATCGCGATCGGCTTCGCCTTTCACCTGCTCCTTCTCGTGCACGATGCGCATGTCCTCCCAGCCGCTACCATAGCGGTACTGGTTGGGATTCTGCGGATTGAGTTCGTAGACGTAGAGGTCTTCCTGGTCGACGTTGAAGATGGTGAGACCGAAGGCGATGGTGCCATTGTGGCCGATCGAGATGCCGGGCAGCGCCGGCTCGCCCGCGCCGATCACGGAGAGGCCGGGCGCGTTGAGGCCGACGATGTAGCGCAGCGACGGCACGCTGTGCTCGCGATGCGGATCGTTGGCGAGGATCGGCCGTCCCGTCGCGGTCCGCGACGCCGCGATCACCCAATTGTTGGAGCCGATGGTGTCGCGTTGCTGGTCGGCCTCGGTGAGGTACTTGTCCGGATCGTGCGCGAGCGCGGCCTGGCGATCTTTCGGCGCGGCAAAGGCGACCGGGCGCGTCGCCAGGTCGTAAGGCGCCAGCACGGCCTTCGGCACGCTGCAGGGATCGAGACCATCCGGCACTTTCGTCGTCCACGCCGGCTCGAGCTTGACGCGAAACCGATCGGCATCGAGGCCGGCCGCGCAGGCGACCAACGAGCGCTTGACCTCGGAGGCGACATTGCGCGTCAAGCCGTGGCTGCGGATGCGGACGATGTCGTCCGCCGTCCACGGATCCGGCCTGGTGCCGGCGATCCTGAATTCGATCGGCAGCGGGCGCTTGCCCGCGCGCACATCGGTGACATAGGCGTTGACCCCGGCGACGAATGCCTCCGCATAGGTCTTACCCTTGGGGCCGTAGGCCGCCCATTCCGCATTCATATCGCCGCGATAGAGAAAGAGCCGCAGCGCCTTGTCCTGTTCGGCATAGGCCGGGCCGAAATCCTTGGCCAGCAGACCAAGCCCGCGCTTGCGCCAGAGATCGATCTGCCATAGCCGGTCGCGCGCGGCGTTGAAGCCTTGCAGGAAAAACAGGTCGTGCTCATTACCCGCATAGATGTGGGGGATGCCCCAGACATCGACCAGAATCTGCGCGGGAGCGTTGAGACCGGCGACGTCGGTCTTGACCAGCCGCGCGCTGCCGAGCGGGTCCGGCTTCTCACGCGCGATGGCGGTCGAGGTGAGCAGCGCGACGCAGATCGCTGCGCCAAAAAGCCTCTGCATGACCCGGTTGAAATCCGTGTTCATTGTTGGTGCTCCCCTTTGTTGCTGTTTCTTGTAGCCCGGATGGAGCGCAGCGCAATCCGGGAATCGTGCCCGTGGAGAGAACCCCGGATTTCACTGCGTTCCATCCGGGCTACGAGATCGGCCTACCCCTCGCCCTCATCGCTCGCGAGCACGCCCTTCACCGCTCTCGCCCATCCCGCGAGCTTCCGCTCGCGCGTCGCCTGGCTCATGTTGGGCTTGAAGCGGTGCTCGAGGCGCCAGTTGTCGGCGAACTTCGTCGGCTCGGGATAGACGCCGGCCTCAAGGCCCGCGAGATAGGCGGCGCCCAGCGCCGTGGTCTCCTGGATCACGGGGCGATCGACCGGCGCGTCGAGCAGGTCGGCGAGGCGCTGCATGGTCCAGTCGGACGCGGTCATGCCGCCGTCGACGCGGAGCACGACGCTCGCGGTTTCCGAGCTCGGCCAGTCGGCCCGCATCGCGGCCCAAAGGTCGAAAGTCTGGTAGCAGACACTTTCGAGCGCGGCGTGGGCGAGCTCGGCCGGGCCGGTGTTGCGGGTGAGGCCGAACAGCGCGCCGCGGACGCGCGGATTCCAGTAAGGCGCGCCCATGCCAACGAAGGCTGGCACCAGATAGACGCTCTGCATGGAGTCCGACTGATCGGCGAGAGGTCCGGTTTCGGCGGCGTGCTTGATGATGCCGAGACCGTCGCGCAGCCATTGCACCGCCGAGCCCGCGACGAAGATCGAGCCTTCGAGCGCGTAGGTGCGTTTGCCACCGAGCTGGTAGGCGATGGTGGTGAGCAGCTTGTTCTTCGAGGCCACGGGCGTGGTGCCGGTGTTGAGCAGGGCGAAGCAGCCGGTGCCGTAGGTCGACTTCATCATGCCCGGACGGAAGCAGGCCTGGCCGATGGTCGCGGCCTGCTGGTCGCCGGCGATGCCGGAGATCGCAATCGCGCCGCCGAACAGGTCCGGCGTGCTCTCGCCGAAACGGGCGGAGGAATCCTTCACCTCGGGCAGCATCGAGCGCGGCACGCCGATGATCTCCAAGAGCTCGTCGTCCCACTCGCCGGTGTGGATATTGAACAGCAGCGTGCGCGAGGCGTTGGTGGCGTCGGTGGCGTGCACCTTGCCGCCGGTGAGGCGCCACAGCAGATAGCAATCGACGGTGCCGAACATCAATTCGCCGCGCGCGGCGCGCGCCCGTGCGCCGGGGACGTGGTCGAGAATCCAGGCGACCTTGGTGCCGGAGAAATAGGGATCGATAATCAGGCCGGTCTTCTGCGAGATCACGGGCTCGCGGCCGTCGGCTTTCAGCTTGGCGCAGATGTCGGCGGTGCGGCGGTCCTGCCAGACGATGGCGCGGTGCACGGCCTGCCCCGTGGCGCGGTCCCACACCACGGTGGTCTCGCGCTGGTTGGTGATCCCGATCGCGGCGATGTCCTTTGCGCTGATGCCGGCCTGCGCGATCGCGTCGCGGCAGACCGTCACGGTCGAGGTCCAGATGTCCTCGGGCTCGTGCTCGACCCAGCCCGAGGCGGGGAAATGCTGCGGAAACTCGGCTTGCGCCTTCGCCGCAATGGAAATGTCGCCGCGAAACACGATCGCGCGCGATGAGGTGGTGCCCTGGTCGATGGCGAGGACGAAAGACATGGCGGCTACCTTGGCGTTACCCTGGGAAGGGTCATTGTGTCGCGCCAAAGGGAGCGGATTAGGGCGGGAAGGTCAAGACGGGCTCAGCTGTCGTCCCGGCGAAGGCCGGGACCCATACCGCGTGATCCATCGATTGCGCACGATGCCGATCCAGCATGACCAGTCTTCGCCAAACCACTCCCTGCGGTTATGGGTCCCGGCCCCGTGCGCAATTGCGCACTAGGCCGGGACGACGAGCTGAGAGACCTACGCCGCCGCCGTGGTCACGCCGCCATCGACGACGATGGTCTGTCCGGTCATGAAGCTCGACGCGTCGGAGGCGAGGTAGGCGACTGCGCCTGCGATTTCGTCGGGTTCGCCGATGCGGCGGAGCGGCGTGGTGGCGGTGCGGCGTTTTAGATTTGCTTCGTCTTCCCACAGCGCGCGGGCGAAGTCGGTCTTGATCAGGCCGGGCGCGATGCAGTTGACGCGAACGCCTTTCGGGCCCCATTCGCCGGCGAGCGAACGACACAGCGCGAAGTCGGCGGCCTTGGAGATGCCGTAGGCGCCGATCACGGTCGAGCCGCGCAAGCCCCCGATCGAGGAGATGATGACGACGGAGCCGTTGCCGCGCTCCGCCATCTGCGGGATCGCCAGCGCGGAGAGCCAGATGTTGCTCTTGACGTTGCTGCCCATGATCTTGTCGAAGGCCTCGTCGGTGATGTCGAGCAGCGGGCCGTAATACGGGTTGACCGCGGCATTGCAGACGAGGATGTCGATCTTGCCGTAATGCTTGGTCGCACCCGCGATCAGCGCCTCGACCTCTTGCTTGCGCGCGATGTTGCAGGGGATGACGGTGGCGTCGCCGCCAGCCGTCTTGATGCCGTCGGCGACTGCCTTGCAGGCATCGGCCTTGCGCGAGGAAACAACCACTTTGGCGCCGAGCTTTGCGAGCAGCTCGGCGGAAGAGCGGCCGATGCCGCGGCTGGAGCCGGTGACCACGGCGACCTTGCCGGTGAGATCGAACGGGGTGTTTTTCATTGTTGTTGCTCCGTTGATTCCGTTGACTGCGTCATTGCGAGCGAAGCGAAGCAATCCAGGATCTTTCGGCGGAGAAAATCTGGATTGCTTCGTCGCTGCGCTCCTCGCAATGACGGTGGCGGCGCTTAGATCAACCCGCCACCATCCGCCACGCGGCGCTGGTGGTAGTCGGTGTCACCAAAGCTGTTCTCGATCATGGTCAGGCGCTTGAAGTAGTGGCCGATCTTCGCCTCCATGGTCATGCCGATGCCGCCGTGGAGCTGGATCGCCTGCTGTCCGACGAACTTCAGCGACTTGCCGATCTGCACCTTGGCCGCGGCAACGGCGTTGCTGCGCTCCTTGGCGTCCTCGAAATCAGCAGCCATGGTCGCGAACATCGACATCGATCGCGCCTGCTCGGTGGCGACGAACATGTCGGAGGCGCGGTGCTGGAGGCTCTGGAACGAGCCGATCGCGACACCGAACTGCTTGCGCGTCTTGATGTACTCGACGGTGGTCTTCAGAGACTCGTCCATCAGGCCGACCGCTTCGGCGCAGAGCGCGATGCGGGCTTCGTCGACCACACGCTCGATCAGCGCGAGCGAATCGTCGGGATTGCCGAGCACCGCATCGGCGCCGATTTCGACGCCGGTGAAGGTGATGTCGGCGGCGTGCAGGCCGTCCTGGGTCGGGTACGACTTCTTGGCGACGCCCTTGGCGTTGGCCGGCACCAGGAATACGCCGATGCCGCTCTTGTCGCGGCGCTCGCCCCTGGTGCGCGCGGTCACGATCAGGGTATCGGCGTTCTCGCCGTTGAGCACGACGAACTTCTCGCCGTCGATGACCCAACCCTCGCCCTTCTTCTTCGCCGTCGTGGTGACGTCGAAGAGATCGTAGCGCGAATTCTTCTCGAGCTGGGCAAAGGCGAGCGTCTTGCTGCCGTCAACGATGCCGGGCACATGCGCGGCCTTCTGCGCATCGCTGCCCGCATGACGCAGGAAGCCGCCGCCGATCACGACAGTCGCGAGATAAGGCTCGAGCACTAGCGCCTTGCCGAGCGCTTCCATCACGATCATGGTCTCGACGCCGCCGCCGCCGAAGCCGCCATCGGCCTCCGCGAACGGCAGACCGAGCAGGCCCTGCTCGGCGAGCTTGCCCCAGACGGTCCGGCTCCAGCCGCCCTTCTCCTTCATGTACTTCTTGCGGCTCTCGAAATCGTAAGAATCGGTCAAGAGGCCGTCGATGCTTTCCTTGAGAAGCCGTTGCTCCTCGTTCAGATCAAAATCCATTTCTGTTTCCTCAAGTCACTGGTGTCAGCATTGCGTGGGGCTCTTCTTCACCTCGCCCCGCTTGCGGGGAGAGGTCGACACGCGAAGCGTGTCGGGTGAGGGGGTACCGCTCTCTCGACAGTCCCTGCTCGGAGAGAGGCCCCTCACCCCTCCCTCTCCCCGTAAGAACGGGGAGAGGGGGAAAGAAGAGAG
Organism: Bradyrhizobium sp. Kon58; assembly: GCF_055807455.1. NCBI lineage: Bacteria > Pseudomonadati > Pseudomonadota > Alphaproteobacteria > Hyphomicrobiales > Nitrobacteraceae > Bradyrhizobium > Bradyrhizobium sp. Kon58. The sequence continues at coordinate 165,556 of NZ_JBVVOT010000009.1, read as the reverse complement.
CATCACAGCCCCAGCACCGCCTTGGCGATGATGTTGCGCTGGATCTCGTTGGAGCCGCCGTAGATCGAGACCTTGCGGTTGTTGAAATAGCTCGGCGCGATCTGGGCGGTCCAGTCCATGGCTTCGTTCGAGCCGTCGTCGCCGTGCACGTCGTAGGGCGCGGCGAACGGGCCGATCACTTCCATCAACAGTTCGGTGGTGGTCTGCTGGATCTCGGAGCCCTTGATCTTCAGCACTGACGACGCCGGATTGGGCTTGCCCTTGCCATGCTTGCCTTCGTCGGCGACGACGCGGAGCTGCGTCAGCTCGAGCGCCTTGAGCTCGATCTCGCAGGCGGCGAGCTTGTCGCGGAAGGCGGCGTCCTGAATGATCGGCTTGCCGCCGGATTCGACCTTACCGGCGAGATCGCGGATGCGGCGCAGCCGCTCCTTGGAGACGCCGACGCGCGCGATGCCGGTGCGCTCATTGCCGAGCAGGAATTTCGCGTAATCCCAGCCCTTATTCTCCTCGCCGATCAGGTTCTCGATGGGCACTTCGACGTCGTCGAAGAAGACCTCGTTGACCTCGACGCCGCCGTCGATGGTCTGGATCGGGCGCACCGTGACGCCCTTCGACTTCATCGAGAACACGATGAAGGAGATGCCCATCTGCTTCTTGGCGGTCGCATCGGTGCGGCAGAGGCAGAAGATCATGTCGGCGTGCTGGGCGAGCGTCGTCCAGGTCTTCTGGCCGTTGATGATCCACTTGTCACCCTTGCGCTCGGCCTTCGTCTTCAGCGAAGCGAGATCGGAGCCGGAGCCGGGCTCGGAGAAACCCTGGCACCACCAATCGTCGACATTGGCGATGCGGGGCAGATACTGCTTCTTCTGCTCCTCATTGCCGAAAGTGTAGATCACAGGACCGACCATGCTGACGCCGAAGGCGAGCGGCTGCGGCGCCGGATAGGACTGCAGCTCCTCGTTGAAGATGTAATGCTGCACGGAGGTCCAGCCGGTGCCGCCATATTGCTTCGGCCAGTGACTGACGCCCCAGCCCTTCTTGTTGAGGATGCGCCACCACGTCACCATCTCGTCCTTGGAGAGGTGGCGGCCCTCGACCAGCTTGCGCCGCGTATCCGGCGGCACGTTGTCGCGGAAGAATGACCGCACTTCCTCGCGAAACGCCTGCTCTTCTTTCGTGAATGCGAGATCCATCAGATCCTCCTACCCTTGTCGTCCCGGCGAAGGCCGGGACCCATAACCACAACTCTTTGTTGTCTTGCACAGGCCATTATTGTCTGTGCGCCAAACTCCTGCTGCGGAGTATGGGTCCCGGCTTTCGCCGGGACGACGGCTACTGCAACACCTCAAAAAGCCCCGCCGCGCCCATGCCGCCGCCGACGCACATGGTGACGACCGCATACTTCGCCTTGCGGCGGCGGCCTTCGATCAGAGCGTGGCCGGTGAGACGCGCGCCCGACATGCCGTAGGGATGGCCCACCGCAATCGCGCCGCCGTCGACGTTGATCTTGTCGGGGTCGATGCCGAGCTTGTCGCGGCAATACAGCACCTGCACCGCGAAGGCTTCGTTCAGCTCCCAGAGGCCGATGTCGTCGACGGTGAGGCCATGACGCTTGAGCAGGCGCGGCACCGCGAACACCGGGCCGATGCCCATCTCGTCCGGCTCGCAGCCGGCGGAGACGAAGCCGCGGAAGATGCCGAGCGGGTTCAGCCCGCGCTTCGCCGCTTCCTTGTCGCTCATGATCACGCTCGCGCTGGCGCCGTCAGAGAGCTGGCTGGCATTGCCGGCGGTGACCGAAAAGCCTTCACCGCGGACGGCCTTGAGGCCGGCGAGGCCTTCTGCGGTGGTCTCGGGGCGCGGGCCCTCGTCCTGCGAGAGCGTGACGTCCTTGAACGAGACTGCACCGGTCGCCTTGTCGGTCACCGCCATTTTGGTGGTGATCGGCGCGAGCTCGTCCTTGAATTTGCCGCCCTGCTGGGCCGCGGCGGTGCGGCGCTGGCTCTCCAGCGAATATTCGTCCTGCTTCTCGCGCGAGATGCCGTAGCGCTTGGCCACGATTTCGGCGGTGTCGATCATGGGCATGTAGACCTCGCCCTTGATCTCGAGCAGCGCCGGGTCCTGCGCATGGAAGCCGTTCATCTTGTCGTTCTGCACCAGCGAGATGGACTCGCCGCCGCCGCCGACCGCGATCTCCACACCGTCAAAAATCACCGAACGTGCGGCGAGCGCGATCGCCTGCAGTCCCGAGGCGCATTGCCGGTCGATGGTGGTGCCGGCGACCGTGACGGGGAGACCGGCACGGAGCAGCGCCTTGCGCGCGATGTTGCCGCCGGTCGCGCCCTGCTGGAGCGCCGCCCCCATCACGACGTCCTCGACCTCCTTGGGGTCGATCTTGGCGCGCGCGACGGCCGCGCCGATGGCGTGGCCGAGCAGGGTTGCGCCCTCGGTGGCGTTGAGCGCGCCGCGATAGGCCTTGCCGATCGGGGTGCGGGCGGTGGAAACGATGACGGCGTCGGTCAAGAGCGATCTCCTGATGCAAGTCGGGTGGCAAGTTGGGCGGATTGTGATGGTTTCTGCTGCTGGCGCAACTCATGGCGCGACAGCTTTCCGACCGGCGTGCGCGGCAGATCGTCGACGAATTCGACCTCCGCCGGCATTTCGTGCTTGCCGAGCTTGCCGGCGAGCTGCGCGCGCAGCTCGTCGAGCGAGAACGGCTTTGCGCCGGGCCTGAGCTTGATGAAGGCTTTTGCGGCCTCGCCGCGATACGAGTCGGGGATGCCGAGCACGATCACCTCGTGCACGCCTGGTAGGGTGTAGATCGCCTGCTCGATCATTTGCGGATAAACGTTGAAGCCGCCGGAGATGATCATGTCCTTCTTGCGGTCGACCAGGAAGAAATAACCGTCGCTATCGACATAGCCGATGTCGCCGGTGACGAAGCGGCCGTCGACGAAGGCCTCCGCGGATCCTTCGGGCTTGTTCCAATAGCCCCTGATGACGTTCGGGCCCTTGATGCGGATCTCGCCGACTTCGCCCGGCGGCAATACGCGCGTCGGATCGTCCAGCGCGACGACGTCGAGCTCGATGCCGGGCAGCATCAGGCCGATCGAGGCCGGCTTGTCGGGACCGGTGGGCGGATGGCCGGTGCCGGGCGAGCAGGTCTCGGTCATGCCCCAGCCGCTCCGGAGCTTCTTGCCGACCTTGCGCTCGAAGAAATTTGCGACCTCCACCGGCAGCGGCGCACCGCCGGAGCCGATGGTGGCGAGCGAGGAGAAGTCGCGCTTGTCGAGATCGGGAAGGGCGGCGATCGCGATCCACATCGTCGGCACGCCCGGGAAATAGGTCGCGCGCTTGATTTCGATGTCGCGCATCACCGCTTCGACGTCAAAACGCTGATGCAGCGAGATCAGATAACCGCGACTGAGCGAGGACAGCAGCACGACAGTGAGCGCATAAATGTGGAACAGTGGCAGCACGCAGATCACGCGCTCGACGACGTCGCCGCGCGTCGCGCGCGACGGCTTGCCCCAGACGTCGTAGATCGATACGGCCGAGGTGAGATTGCCGTGGGTCAGCATCGCGCCCTTGGGCAAGCCCGTGGTGCCACCGGTATATTGCAGCAGCGCGACATCGTCGGCGCTCACTTGGGGCCACTCTGCCGGCGCAGTGGCGCCGTCGACAAAGGCCCTGAAAGTGACGATGCGGGGATCATCCGGGATCGGTGCCTGCGGCGTGCCGACCTTGCCCCAATTGTCGTCCTCGCAGACGACCAGGCGATCGATCAGGCCCTTTTCCAGGAATTTCAGCGCGGTCGGCAGCAGCGCCGCGAGGTTGGTGGTCACGAGCAGGCGCGAACCGGAATCGGAGACCTTGTGGGTCAGCGCGATCTCGCCGTCGAGCGGTGAGAGATGCGCGACGCGGGCGCCGGCCTTCAGCGCGCCGAAGAAATTGACGGGGTGGTCCGGCGTATTGCCGAGGAACAGCGCGATGGATGTGTTCTTGCCGCAGCCGGCGCGCAGGAACGCGGCAGCCGCACGCTCCGCCATCGCGGCGAGTTCGGTGTAGGTGATCGGACGATCCCGGAATTCCAGCGCGGTGCGCGGGCCGTACTCCGCGGCGGCTTTTGCCAGCAGGTCGGGCAGCGTGCCCTGGACGATGGTGTCGTCCCAGCGCACGCCCTCGGGATAAAACTGTTCGCCGGGATGGGTCATTGAAGGCCGTTACTTTGCAAACGAGAGGCGGGCACGGACAGACGGGCTCCCTTCCCCCTTGTGGGGAAGGGTTGGGGAAGGGGGTGCCACGAACTCGGACCCCGCCCGGGGCTACCCCCCTCCCTGACCCTCCCCCACAAGGGGGGAGGGAACGGAGAGAGCCTTGCCCTGGCAAAGGTGTTCGCAGTCACCGAGCCCAATCCAATCACGCCGCTTTCGAGCCCGCCGCGAGCGACGCGAAGGTCTTGCCCTCCGACGCGAGCTTCTTCAGCAGCGGCGCGGGCTCGAGGCTGGGGTCGTTGGTCTCCTTGGCGTAGAAAGAGAGACGATCGGCAATGTGCTTGAGGCCGACGGTGTCGGCCCAGAACATCGGGCCGCCGCGGTAGATCGGCCAGCCATAGCCATAGAGCCAGACCACGTCGATATCGGACGGGCGCGCGGCGATGCCTTCTTCCAGGATCTTCGCGCCCTCGTTGATCATCGGATACATCATGCGCTCGAGGATCTCGTCGTCGCTGACGACGCGCTTCTTGCGGCCCAAACGAAGCAGCGTCTCGTCGATCAGCTTCTCGACTTCCGGATCGGGTAGCGCCGAACGGGAGCCGGCTTCGTACTTATAATAGCCCTTGCCGGTCTTCTGGCCGAAGCGCCCGGCTTCGCAGAGCGCGTCCGCGATCTCCGACTTGATGCCGCGGTCCTTGCGCGAGCGCCAGCCGATGTCGAGGCCGGCGAGGTCACCCATCGCGAACGGCCCCATCGGCATGCCGAACTTCGTCACGACGGCATCGACCTGCTGCGGAAGCGCGCCTTCGAACAGCAGTTTCTCCGACTGCTTGCCGCGCTGGGCCAGCATGCGGTTACCGACAAAGCCGTCGCAGACGCCGACCACGGCCGGCACCTTTGCGATTTTGCGCGCGATCGAGACCGCGGTCACCAGGGCATCCGGCGCGGTCTTGTCGGCACGCACGATCTCGCACAATTTCATGACGTTGGCGGGCGAGAAGAAGTGCATGCCGAGCACGTCCTGCGGACGCTTGGTCGACTTCGCGATCTCGTCGATGTTCAGGTACGAGGTATTGGAGGCGAGCACGGCGCCCGGCTTGACGTACTGGTCGAGCTTGCCGAACACTTCCTTCTTCACCGCCATGGTCTCGAACACGGCTTCGATGACGAGGTCGGCGTCGCCGACGTTCTCGATGCCGACGACGCCGTTGATCAGCGCCATGCGCTTGGCGGGCGCGTCCGCCGGGATGCCGCCGCGCGCGGCGGTCGCTTCCCAGTTCTTCTGCATGATGCCCATGCCGCGCTTGAGCTGCTCCTCGCCGGTCTCGATCAGGGTGACTGGAACGCCGGCATTGGCAAAGGACATCGCGATGCCGCCGCCCATCGTGCCGGCGCCGAGGATGGCGACGCGGTTCACGGGCCGCGGCTTGGTCCCCTCGGGAACGCCGGCGATCTTGCTGGCCTCGCGCTCGGCGAAGAAGGCATAACGCTGCGCCTTGGACTGATCGCTGGCGACGAGCTTCAGGAAGCCCTCGCGCTCCTTCTTGAGACCCTCATCGAACGGCAGGTCGATGGCGTAGCCGACGGCGTCAGCCGCCGCGAACGGCGCTTCCAGGCCGCGCGCCTTCTTGGTCATGGCGGCGACCGCGTTGGTGAAGATCGAGCGATCGGCCTTGGCCGCCGCGATCTTGGAGTTGTCGTCACGCAGGCGGCGCAGCGGACGCTTTTCAGCCAGCAACTTTCGTACGAAGGCTTCGCCTCCGGCGGCCGGGCCCTCGACGATCTCCTCGATCAGGCCGTTCTTCAGCGCTTCCGCCGCACCGATCGGATCACCGCCGACGATCATCTTGACCGCGAGCTCCGGTCCGACCGCGCGCGGCAGGCGCTGGGTGCCGCCGGCGCCCGGCAGCAGGCCGAGCTTCACCTCGGGCAGGCCGAGCTTGGCTTCCTTCACCGCGACGCGGAAATGACAGGCGAGCGCGACCTCGAGGCCGCCGCCGAGCGCGGTGCCGTGGATCGCGGCCACGACCGGCTTTGGTGAATTCTCGATCTCGGAAAGCACGTCGTTGAGGGCGGGCGCCTTCGGCGGCTTGCCGAATTCGGTAATGTCGGCGCCTGCGATGAAGGTGCGGCCGGCACAGGTCAGCACGATGCCCTTGATGGTGGGATCGGCGATTGCGGCCTTGATGCATTCCAGAATTCCGCCGCGAACCGCGGCGCTCAGCGCGTTGACCGGAGGGCTGTCGACCGTGACGATCCCGACTTCGTCATGACGCTCAAGCTTGACCACTTCGCTCACGGTGTCCCTCCTTGGTGGGGTAACTTTTGTTGAATTTCGCACTGCGGAATTTAATTCCGCATCTTGACGGCAGGGTTATTTTGAAGCACGTGGCTTGTCAACGACTCCGCGCAAGAAGCAGATCTGGGATGAAGCGTACAGGAAAGAAGACCGCGACCGATCGGAATTTCGTCGTCGCGCTTTCCCGCGGACTAGACGTATTGCGCGCATTCCAGCCCAGCGACGGACTTCTTGGCAATCAGGAAATCGCGGCCCGTACCAATCTGCCCAAGCCGACGGTTTCGCGGCTGACCTATACCTTGACCAAGCTCGGCTATCTGACGCCGGTTCCCCGCTTCGAGAAATATCAGCTTGCGCCGGCCGCGATGGCGCTCGGCTACGCCGCATTATCCAATCTCGGCGTTCGGCATTTGTCCGAACCGTTCCGCGAGGAAATGATGCGCGCGACCGGCGGAGCCGTTGCCGTCGGCGGCCGCGACCGTCACAGCATGATCTATTTCGGGCAAAGCCGCGGCAGCGAGACGGTCGGCGTTCAACTTGACGTCGGCTCCCGCGTGCCGATTGCAACCAGCGCGATGGGCCGCGCCTATTTCTGGGCGCTCGAGGAAAACGATCGGGCGGAACTGTCTCGTGTCTTGCGCGAACATTACGGCAGCCGCTGGCCCAAGATGCGCGACGGGCTGGAACGCTCCGGCGAGACGGTCGCGAAATACGGATTTGCGATTTCGGTCGGCGATTGGCACGACGACATCGGCGCCGCCGGCGTCGCGCTCAGGCTCAACGACGGAACCGGTCCCTACGCATTCAATTGCGGCGCGCCGGCATTCCGCTTCACGGAAGAGCGTTTGATCAACGACATTGGACCGCGTCTGCTTGCGATGGTAAGGAACATCGAAGCGGCACTTGGGGGTCTGATGCCGCATTCCAAAAAAGACGTCAGCAAAAAGCTGAAATCAGGAGGGAAAGTTGCGCGTGTGGCCGAGGGGATCAGATAGCCTTTGTCGTCATCGGGAGCGGTTCACATCGCCCCTTCGCTCACTGAACACAGTGGGCGAGACGAGATGACGCAGGCACAGCTCGCGCAGGGGACATCGCCCCTGCTCGCGGTTCGCGACGTCAGCGTCGTGTTCGGCGGCATCGTCGCGCTCAACGGCGTGTCCTTTGACATGCACAAGGGCCAGATCCTCGGCTTGATCGGCCCTAACGGCGCCGGCAAGACCACGCTCTTCAACTGCCTCTCGCGGCTGTACCAGCCGTCGTCCGGCGACATCCTGATGGAGGGCGCGAGCATCCTGACGCGCCCGCCGCACCGGATCGCGGAGATCGGCATCGGCCGCACCTTCCAGAACGTGGCGCTGTTTCCGAATTTGTCGGTGATGGACAATGTCCGCGTCGGCACCCATGCCCGCACCTCCAGCGACATCATCAGCGACTCGCTGCGGCTGGCCTGGGTTCGCCGCAGCGAGAGCGACGTCAACAAGAAGGTGCATGAGATCCTCGCCTATCTCGACCTCGAGGAGGTCGCCCACACCGTCGTGTCGGGCCTGCCGTTCGGCACGCAGAAGCGCGTCGAGCTGGCGCGCGCGCTCGCTGCCGATCCGAAGATCCTGCTGCTCGACGAGCCCGCCGGCGGCCTCAACCACGAGGAAGTCTACGTGCTCGGCGACCTCATCCGCCGCATCCGCGACGAACGCCACATGACCGTGCTGCTGGTCGAGCATCACATGGGCCTCGTGATGTCGATCGCCGACCACGTCGTCGCGCTGAATTTCGGCAAGAAGCTTGCGGAAGGCACGCCGGCCCAGGTGCAGGCGGATCCCGACGTCATCAAGGCCTATCTCGGGAGCAAGGACCAATGACGACGCTGCTCAACGTCAAGGACCTGCGCGCCTATTACGGCCAGGTCCAGGCGCTTCACGGCCTGTCCTTCTCGCTCAGCGAGGGATCGCTGACCACGCTGCTCGGGGCCAACGGCGCCGGCAAGACCACCACGCTGCGCGCGATCTGCAACATGGTGCGCTCGACCGGCGGCATCGAGTTCGACGGCAAGCCGCTGAACAACCGCTCCACCGAAAGCATCGTGCGGTTCGGCATCGCCCATGTGCCGCAGGGCCGCGGCACCTTCACCACCATGACGGTGGAGGAAAACCTCCAGCTCGGCGCAATCACCCGCAAGGACAGCGCCGGCATCGTCTCCGACATCGAGCGCATGTATGCGCATTTCCCGGTGCTCAAGCAGCGCCATACCCAGCAGGCCGGCACGCTCTCGGGCGGCGAGCAGCAGATGCTCGCGGTCGCCCGCGCCCTGATGCTGCGGCCGCGGCTGATGCTGTTGGACGAACCTTCGTTCGGCCTGGCACCGCTCGTGGTGCGCGACCTGTTCGGCATCCTCGGCAAGATCAATCGCGAGGACAAGGTGTCGATCCTGGTGGTCGAGCAGAACGCCCAGCTCGCGCTCGAGCTCGCCGACCAGGCCTATGTGATCGAGACCGGGCGCATCGTGATGTCGGGCAACGCCAAGGACATCGCGAACAACGAAGAAATCCGCAAATCCTATCTGGGTTACTGAGGAGCCGGCACGATGGAGCTGTTCACCAACCAAGTGCTGGCCGGCATCGCCACGGGCGCGATCTACGCCTGCATGGCGCTCGCCGTGGTCATGATCTACCAGGCGATCGACCATCTCAACTTCGCGCAGGGCGAGATGGCGATGTTCTCGACCTTCATCTCCTGGCAGCTGATGCAATGGGGCATCCCCTATTGGGCCGCCTTCGTGATCACGCTGGCGTTGTCCTTCGTCGGCGGCATCGCGATCGAGCGCATCCTGTTCAAGCCGCTCGCCAAGGCGCCGGTGCTGACCAACGTCGCCGGCTTCATCGCGCTGTTCGCGATCATCAACTCCTCCGCCGGCCTGATCTGGGACTTCACCATCAAGCAGTATCCGACCCCCTTCGGCTCCTCGCCGTTCCTCGGCAGCCAGCTGATTTCGACCCACCAGGCCGGCATGATCGGCGTGACGGTGCTGCTGCTGCTCGGCCTCTACTTCTTCTTCCAGTACACCAAGATCGGCCTCGCCATGCGCGCGGCCGCCTCGGTGCCTGAATCGGCCCGGCTGGTCGGCATCAACACGAGCTGGATGATTGCGCTCGGCTGGGGCATGGCGTCCGCGATCGGTGCGATCGCCGGCATGCTGATCGCACCGGTCGTGTTCCTCGAGCCCAACATGATGGGCGGCGTGCTGATCTACGGCTTCGCCGCGGCGGTGCTCGGCGGACTGACCAGCCCGTTCGGCGCCGTGGTCGGCGGCTTCCTGGTCGGTGTCTTCGAAAACCTCGCCGGCACCTACATTCCCGGCGTCGGCAACGAGTTGAAGCTTCCGATCGCGCTCGCGCTGATCATTTCCGTCCTGGTCGTCAAACCCGCTGGCCTGTTCGGCCGGCAAATCGTCAAGCGAGTTTGATCATGAGCGCTGCAGAAGACGTCGTCACGGAAGCCCCGGCCGTCGAGGCAGTTCCGAAGCGGGCGATGACGCTGGGCACGGGCACCTCCCTGTTGGTGCTGGCGGTGCTGTTGGTCGTGCCGGTGTTCGTCAAGAACTTCATCATCTTCCAGATGACGATGCTCCTGATCTACGGGCTCGCGGTGCTGGCCTTGAACATCCTGACGGGCGGCTCCGGCCAGTTTTCGCTCGGCCAGAGCGCCTTCTACGCCGTGGGCGCTTATACGTCGGCGGTGCTGATGGAGTACTTCAACGTCAACTATGCGCTGACCATTCCGATTTCCGCCACGGTCTGCTTCGGATTCGGCTACCTGTTCGGCAAGCCGGCGCTGCGGCTGTCGGGCGTCTATCTCGCGCTCGCGACCTTTGCGCTTGCCACCGCGATGCCGCAGCTCTTGAAACTGAACTTCCTCGAGCACTGGACCGGCGGCGTGCAGGGCCTCGTCGTCACCAAGCCCGACGCGCCGTTCGGGCTGCCGATGTCGCAGGACACCTGGCTCTACTACTTCTCGCTCGCCGTCGTGCTCGCGATCTACATCTTCTCGGTCAACCTGCTGCGCTCCCGCTCGGGCCGCGCCTTCATGGCGATCCGCGACAACGAGATCGCGGCCTCCTCGATGGGCGTCAACGTCGCACTGTACAAGACGCTGGCCTTCGGCGTGTCCGCCGGCATCACCGGCGTTGCCGGCTCGCTTGGCGCCATCGCCGTGCAGTTCGTCGCGCCCGACAGCTACACGATCACGCTGGCGATCTCGCTGTTCCTCGGCATGGTCGTCGGTGGCGTCGGCTGGCTGCCCGGCTCGTTCGTCGGCGCAGCCTTCATCATCTTCGTGCCGAACATGGCGGAGGGCATCTCCAAGGGCCTCTCCGGCGCCGTATTCGGCGTACTCCTGTTCGCCGTCATCTACCTCGTGCCGCACGGCGCGAGGCAGATCGCGATCATGGGCCAGCAACTCGTCGGCCGGCTCAGAAAGAACTGACAATCCGTTGATTAAGCCAAGGAGACCCGAATTGTTTTTTGAAAGAACACTGCGAACCGCTGCGCTGGTGACGGCAACGGCGGTCATCACTCTCACTTCCGGCGCCGCATTCGCCCAGAAAAAATACGACACCGGTGCGTCCGATACCGAGATCAAGATCGGCAACATCATGCCGTATAGCGGTCCGGCCTCGGCCTATGGCATCATCGGCAAGACCGAAGAAGCCTATTTCAAGATGATCAACGAGAAGGGCGGCATCAACGGCCGCAAGATCAACTTCGTCACCTACGACGACGGCTATTCGCCGCCGAAGGCCGTCGAGCAGGTCCGCAAGCTGGTCGAGAGCGACGAAGTGATCGTCGTGTTCAACCCGCTCGGCACGCCCTCGAACAGCGCGATCCAGAAATATTTGAACGCCAAGAAGATCCCGCAGCTGTTCGTCGCCACCGGCGCCACCAAGTGGAACGACCCGAAGAACTTCCCCTGGACCATGGGCTGGCAGCCCTCGTACCAGAGCGAAGCGCAGATCTACGCGAAATGGCTGTTGAAGGAGAAGCCGGACGCCAAGATCGCGATCCTCTATCAGAACGACGATTTCGGCAAAGACTACCTCAAGGGCACCAAGGACGGCCTGGGCGCCAAGGGCGCGTCCATGATCGTCATGGAAGAGAGCTACGAGGTGTCGGAGCCCTCGATCGACGGTCACATCGTCAAGATCAAGGCGGCCAATCCCGACGTCCTGCTGATCTACGCGACGCCGAAGTTCGCGGCCCAGACCATCAAGAAGACCGCCGAGCTGAGCTGGAAGCCGCTGCAGATCCTCACCAACGTATCGATCTCGGTCGGTAGCGTGATGAAGCCGGCCGGCTTCGAGGCTGCGCAGGGCGTGCTGTCGGCGGCCTATGCCAAGGACTCCACGGACCCGCAGTGGGCCAACGACCCCGGCATGAAGAAGTGGAACGAGTTCGTCGACAAGTACATGCCGGGTGCCGACAAGTCCGACACCAGCATGGTCTATGGCTACGGCGCGGCGTCGACGCTGGCCAAGGTCCTGGAGATGTGCGGCGACGATCTGACCCGGGCCAACATCATGAAGCAGGCGGCCTCGTTGAAGGATTTTGCACCCGACACCTTGCTGCCCGGCGTCAAGATCAACACCGGCGCCACCGACTTCGCTCCGATCGCCCAGCTCCAGATGCAGCGCTTCAAGGGCGAGAAGTGGGAACTCTTCGGCGAGATCATCAGCGGCGACATCGCCACCGAGTGACACCCTGACGCAATAGTCCGACACTTCGAGAAGCCCCCGCGAGCGATCGCGGGGGCTTTTTGTTGACGTCCGGCATCAATCTTGTTCAATGCGGCGGCGATCCGTTCCGGGTGGAGAAAGATGACTGCCGTTCGATTTCAGGTTGCGGGCGTTCTGGCCGCATTCGCGTTGTGCACTGCGATGAGCGGCCCGGCCCTGGCCCAGAAGAAATACGACAGCGGCGCTTCCGATACCGAGATCAAGATCGGCAACATCATGCCCTATAGCGGCCCGGCCTCCGCCTATGCGGCGATCGGCAAGGCCGAGGAAGCCTATTTCAACAAGATCAATGCCGAGGGCGGCATCGGCGGCCGCAAGATCAAGTTCATCTCCTACGACGACGGCTATTCGCCGCCGAAGACAGTGGAGCAGGCCCGCAAGCTGGTCGAGAGCGATGGGGTGCTGCTGATCTTCGGTTCGCTCGGCACCTCCACCAACGGCGCCATCCGCAAATACATGAACGAGAAGAAGGTGCCGCAATTGTTCGTGGCGAGCGGCGCTTCAAAGTGGAACGATCCGAAGCAATATCCCTGGACCATGGGCTGGCAGCCGAGCTACGCGAGCGAGGCGCGCATCTACGCCAAGTACATCATGAAGGAGAAGCCGGACGGCAAGATCGGCGTGCTCTATCAGAACGACGATTTCGGCAAGGACTATCTGAAAGGGCTGAAGGAAGGCCTCGGCCCCAAGGCCTCGATGATCGTGCTGGAAGACGGTTACGACACGTCGGAGCCGGCGATCGACGAGCACGTCGTGAAATTGAAGGCCTCCGGTGCCGACATCTTCGTCAGCATCACCACGCCGAAATTTGCAGCGCAAGCGATCAAGAAGGCGGCCGAGATCGGCTGGCATCCGGTCCACATCATCTCCAACGTCTCGGCCTCGGTCGGCGGCGTGCTCGAGCCGGCGGGGCTCGAGATCTCGCAAGGGATCCTGTCGGCGAGCTACACCAAGGACGGCTCCGACCCGCAATGGAATGCCGATGACGGCATGAAGAAATTCTACAACTTCCTCGCCAAATACGATCCCAAGGCCAACAAGCTCGATGCCGGCGTAGTGTTCGGCTACGCCGCAGCCCAAACCATGGTGAAGGTGCTGCAAATGTGCGGCGACGATCTCACCCGCGACAACGTCATGAAGCAGGCGGCAAGCCTGAAGGATTTCGAGCCCGACACCCTGTTGCCCGGCATCAAGATCAACACCGCAGCCGATAATTTCGCCCCGATCGAGCAGCTCCAGATGATGCGGTTCAAGGGCCGGAAATGGGAGCTGTTCGGGGACGTCATCTCGAGCGAGCTCGGCCACTGAAGCCGCGCAACTCAAACTCGCTCCCGACCGGTTCGTCAACTCAGACGGATGCACCTTCTCGCAGTCGCACACGCGCGCGCGCCCGTCCCTGACTACTAAAGAAGCACCCCCTGCGACCCCGCCGCGGGGGCTTTCTGTTGAAGGCATCAAGTAAATCGTATTGAATTGCGGCTGCGTCACCAAAAACAGGCAACACAAGAAAAGGGACGCGCACACACCAAGAAAATAGGGAGATAGGAATGCCTGCTGTCACCGGCAAACTTGCGGCCGCGTCACTCGCGCTCGCGCTCATTGCGGCCTCGGCCTCCACTGCATCGGCTCAGAAGAAATACGATACCGGCGCGACCGATACCGAGATCAAGATCGGCAACATCATGCCCTACAGCGGACCGGCCTCCGCCTACGGCATCATCGGACGGACGGAAGCGGCCTATTTCAAGAAGATCAACGACGAAGGCGGCATCAACGGCCGCAAGATCAACTTCATCTCGTACGATGACGCCTACTCGCCGCCGAAGACGGTGGAGCAGGCGCGCAAGCTGGTCGAGAGCGACGAAGTCCTCCTGATCTTCAACTCACTCGGCACACCGCCGAACTCGGCGATCCACAAATACATGAACTCGAAGAAGGTGCCGCAGCTCCTGGTCGCGACCGGCGCCACCAAGTGGAACGATCCGCAGAACTTCCCCTGGACCATGGGCTGGCAGCCCAACTACCAGAGCGAAACGCAGATCTACGCGAAATGGCTGCTCAAGAACAAGCCGGATGCCAAGATCGCCGTGCTGTTCCAGAACGACGATTACGGCAAGGATTATCTCAAGGGCCTGAAGGACGGCCTCGGCGCCAAGGCCGCGTCGATGATCGTCATGGAGGAGAGCTACGAGACATCCGAGCCGACCATCGACAACCACATCGTCAAGCTGAAGTCGACCGGCGCCGACGTCTTCATGAACATCACGACGCCGAAATTCGCGGCGCAGGCGATCAAGAAGGTGGCCGAGATCGGCTGGAAGCCGCTGCACTTCCTCAACAACGTCTCGGCGTCCGTCGGCAGCGTGCTCAAGCCCGCCGGGTTCGAGAACTCGCAGGACATCATCTCCGCCGACTACCTGAAGGACATCTCGGACTCGCAGTGGAACAGCGATCCCGGCATGAAGGACTTCGTCGCGTTCATGAACAAGTACTTTCCGGACGGCGACAAGCTCGACCACGGCACCATCGTCGGCTACGGCGTGGCGCAGACCCTGGTCCAGGTCCTCAAGCAGTGCGGCGACGATCTCACGCGCGCGAACGTCATGAAGCAGGCCGCCAGCCTGAAGAACTTCCGCACGGAAGTGCTGCTGCCGGGCGTGCAGATCAACACGTCCCCGACCGACTTCGCGCCGATCAGCCAACTCCAGCTCGAGAAGTTCAAGGGCGACAAGTGGGAGCTGTTCGGTGACGTGATCAGCGCCGACGTCGGCGGCTAACCGCCTGATACCAACGACGATGAAAACCCCCTGCGGACCATCGCAGGGGGTTTTTGCTTGCGCGTCGATTATCATCACGCGATTGCACAATCGAATGGTGGCAAAGCCGGCTTACGCTTTGGCGCATGATGCGGTAGGCAGGTGAGCGGCGCGTTTGCCGCCAGTCTTTCCTGTCCGCTCAAGGCCCTTCGTCATGACCGACCGACGCCCCCTGCTCCGCGCGCTCTACGACGCCGCCGTTGCCGCCGCTCATCCGAGCACGATACTGGCGCCGCACCTGCGGCCCGCGCCAAGGGGACGCGTGATCTGTCTCGCCGCCGGCAAGGGCGCGGCCGCCATGACCGCCGCCGCCGAGCGGCATTATCTCGACACGGTCGGGCTCGCACCGGAACGCCTGGTCGGCATCGCCACCACGCGTCACGGCTACGGCGTGCCGACGCGCCGCATCCGCGTGGTCGAGGCCGGTCATCCCGTGCCTGACGAAGCCGGCCTGAAGGGCGCGGCCGATACGCTCGCGCTCGCAGCCGAGGCCGGGCCGGACGATCTGCTTCTGGTGCTGCTCACCGGCGGCGGCTCGGCGAACTGGATCGCGCCCGTCAACGGCATCAGCTTCGCGCAGAAGCAGGCGGTCAACAAGGCGCTGCTCCGCTCCGGCGCGCCGATCGGCGAGATGAATGTCGTGCGCAAGCATCTGTCGCGGATCAAGGGCGGCCGGCTGGCGCGCGCGGGCAAAAATGCCGCCGAGATCGTGACGCTTGCGATCTCCGACGTGCCGCATGACGATCCCTCCGCGATCGCCTCCGGTCCGACCGTGCCCGATCCGACCACGCTCAATGATGCGCGCGCCATCGTCGCCAGGTACAAGCTCGACATCGACGATGCCGTCCGCCGTGCGCTGGACGACCCCGCCAACGAGAGCTGCAAGCCCGGTGACGCCGCATTCGCGCGCGCGCATTTCGAATTGATCGCGCGTCCGAAGCAATCGCTCGACGCTGCGGTGAAACTCGCGCAGGAGGCCGGTTACGAGACGATCGATCTCGGCGCCGATCTCGAAGGCGAGGCCCGCGACGTTGCCGCCGATCACGCCAGGCTGGCACTTCAGGCCCGCGCGCAGGGCAAGCGCGTCGCGATCCTCTCCGGCGGCGAGCTCACGGTCACCGTGCGCGGCAATGGCCGCGGCGGCCCGAACCAGGAATACGCGCTGGCGCTCGCCGGCCTCTTGAAGGACACGCCTGACATCTCCGCGCTCGCCGGCGACACCGACGGCGCCGATGGCGGTGCCGGCCACCCCACCGACCCCGCCGGCGCGCTGATCGACGCGGCGACGTTCGCGAAGATGGCGGCGCAGGGGCTGCAGCCGCAGGCCTATCTCGACAACAACGACGCGACGACGTTCTTCGAGGCGACGGGCGACCTGTTGCTGCCGGGTCCCACGCTGACCAATGTGAACGACATCAGGGTGATCCTGGTTGACTGACATGGCGGCATCGCTATCCCGCCGGCTCCGCGCGTTCGGCGCGACGGTATGGTTAACGATCTCTTAATTCTCGTCGGCGTCCTCTTTTCCAGGGCCGGGCATCGCCGCCCTTAACCTCGCATTCGCCGCAGTTTCAGGAACATGTCCCGAAATTGGGCGAATTGTTGGGCTCATTCACCACCGCCTGCTCTAATCGCGTCGTCCCGGGGGAAGGCGCATGACGCAGAGTGATGAGGAGGTCGCAAGCATTGATCCGCTCGTGCTCGGCGAGCTGCTCAAGTGCGCCGCCAATAATCTGTGGCTCGGGATCATCCTCTTTGGCAGCGACCGCAGGGTCATTTTCTGCAATCCGCGCTACCGCGAGATGTACGCGCTCTCGCCCGACCAGGTGCATCCGGGCACGCCGATCAAGGACCTGATCCAGCATCGGCTCGAACTGGGCCTGAACATCCGCGGAGAAGCCGGTGCCTATGTCCGCGCCCGGACGGAGGGCTCGGTCGTCAGCGAGCAGACGGTCCAGCAGTTCGCCGACGGACGAATCATCGCCTACACCATCCATCCCCTGCCCGACGGCGGCGGCATGGCGACGCACGAGGACATTACAGAGCGCGAAGAGCTCAGTGCGCGGCTACAGGAACGCAATTTTCAGTTCGACATCGCGATCAACAACATGTCGCAGGGACTTTGCTTCTTCAGCGCCGACCATCGGCTGCTGGTCTGCAACACGCACTATATCGAAATGTACGGCCTGCCGCCCGACCGCGTTCGTCCGGGCACGCCGCTCCAGGAGATCCTCGACCTGCGCTTCGAAGCCGGCAGCGTGCCGGCGATGACGCGGGAGGAATACGCCACATGGCGGACCGATGTCGCCGCGTCGGCCGAGGCCATGGACAGCATCGTCGAGATGCGGAACGGGCGAACCTTCAAGATCAGGCACCGACCGATGCCCGATCTCGGATGGGTCGCGACCCACGAAGACATCACCGAGCAGCGCAAGGCGGAATTGCAGATCGCGCATATGGCGCACCACGACGCGCTGACGGACCTCGCCAATCGCGCCGTGCTCGGTCAGCGCCTCAAGCAGGCGCTCGAACAGGGCGGGATGTTCGCGATCCACCACATCGATCTCGACAAGTTCAAGGCTGTCAACGACACCCTGGGCCACCAGGCCGGCGACATCCTGCTGCAGGATGTCAGCCGCCGCCTCAAGCAGCTCGCGCGCGACAGCGATACCGTCGCGCGCATGGGTGGCGATGAATTCGTCATCCTCCAGACGCCGATTTCCAATTCGAGCGAAGCGGACACGCTGGCGCGTGACGCTGTCAGCACGCTGAGTGCCCCGTTCGGGCTCGATGGACACCAGGCTATTGTGGGCGCGAGCATCGGGATCGCTATTGCGCCCGGCGACGGCTCAACGCCCGAGCAACTCCTGCACAATGCCGATCTGGCCCTGTATCGCGCGAAAAGCGACGGCCGCGGCATGCACTGCTTCTTCGAACCGGCCATGGGCGAAGAGGCGCAAAGCCGTCGCGCGCTGGAGCAGGACCTGCGCAACGGACTTGCCGCCGGCGAGTTCGAACTGCACTACCAGCCGATCGTGAAGACCGACGGCGGCGAGATCAGCGGCTTCGAAGCCTTGATCCGTTGGCGACATCCAGGGCGCGGACTGGTCGCGCCGAACAGCTTTATCCCGCTTGCGGAAGAGATCGGCCTGATCGTGCCGATCGGCGAATGGGTGATCCGGCAGGCCTGTGCCACTGCAAGCCGGTGGCCGGACCATCTGCACGTCGCCGTCAATATCTCGGCGGTGCAATTCCGCCAGCCGGGCCTGACGGAGGTGATCGTCGGCGCGCTGGCGGCCTCCGGCCTCGATCCGCGGCGGCTGGAAATCGAAATCACGGAAAGCGTTCTGCTGCAGGACAGGAACGGGACGCTGGCGACGCTGCACCAGCTCCGGGCGCTGGGCATCAAGGTCGCCATGGACGATTTCGGCACCGGCTATTCGTCACTGACCTATCTGCAATGCTTCCCCTTCGACAAGATCAAAATCGACCGGTCCTTCGTCAGCGGCGTGGAAAACAATGCGGCCTCCCTCAGCATCGTGCGGGCGGTGGCGGCACTGGCGCGCGGGATGGGCATGACGACGACGGCGGAGGGCGTGGAGACCGAGGAGCAACGGGACCGGATCGCAGCGGAGGGCTGCACGGAAATGCAGGGCTATCTGTTCAGCCCGCCGTTGCCCGCCGCTGAAATCGAGCGGCGTTTCCTGTCCGCGGAAGCACCTGCCATGCCCGACCGGTTCGCTGCGGCATAACCGCCAGCCCGCCCAGGATTCCGGGTTCGATGCTCCGTCTTCGGAGCAATGGACCCGTCAAAACTCGTTGGCGATCTTCGACAGCATCCCGAGCAGGGCTTCGCGGTTGGACGGCCCGAGCACCTCGTTCAGCCGCGCCTCGTGCTTGGTGGCGACGAGCTTCTTGGCGCGGGCCAGCACGGCCTTGCCCTTGTCGGTCAGCACCAGGATGTGCGAGCGGCGGTCGTTGGTGGAGCGGATCCGCGCGCAAAGGTCGCGGCTCTCGAGATTGTCGAGCATCGCCACGAAGTTCGGGCGCAGGATGCCGAGGGTGGAGGCGATCTCGGTCTGGTTACGGCCGGGGTTTTTCTCGACCAGCAGCAGCACGGAGAACTGCGCCGGCGTGAGCTGGAGCGAGGCCACGCAGCGCAGGAAGTTCTCGAACACCTTGAGCTGTGCCCGCTTCAGGACATAGCCGAGCTGCTCCGAGAGCTCGCCGAGCTGGAGGGCTTCGCCGGGCCCTTCGGCCGCGTCCTTGCGGCCCTTGGCTGTGTCGGCGGGTTTTTCAGAGGACTTTTCAGCGCTTTTGGAAACGGTCATCGCCTCATGCTCGCAATCCCGTTAAGTTCGGGAGGATCGTTCGCCACCCTTGATGTTATATTTGATAATTGTTATGGACCATATCAAATATCGTCAGCGCTGTTCAATGGCTGTGAGCGGACCGTCCACCACAATCAGGGGACCGGTCCTGAATCTTTGAGGGGGAGCGTCCGGTCTTGAATACCACCATCATGCTGTTCCTGCTGCAGGACGGCATCACCAATGGCGCGATTTATGCGCTGCTCGGCCTGGCGCTGGTGCTGGTGTTCGCCGTCACCCGCGTCATCCTCATTCCCCAAGGCGAATTCGTCACCTATGGCGCGCTGACCTACGCCTCGCTGGCCGCGGGCCAGATGCCGGGCACGGCGAAACTCGCGCTCGCCCTCGGCATTGGCGCCTTCGCGTTCGACCTGTTCGCCGCGCGCAAGGCGTTGCACGGGCGCCTGGTGCTGCGCAGCGCCCTCACCAACATCGTGCTGCCGGCCATCGTACTGGCGCTGACTGTCTACTACGCCGCCCAGAAACCGCCGGTTGCGGTGTGCATCGCGCTGTCGCTGGTGATCGTCGCGATGATCGGCCTGTTTCTCTACCGCATCGCATTCCAGCCGCTGGCGCACACCTCGGTGCTGGTGCTGCTGATCGCCTCGGTGGGCGTCCACCTCGCGCTTCAGGGCTTGGGCCTTTTGTTCTTCGGCGCCGAGGGCCAGCGCGGACCTGCCGTGCTGTCGGGATCTTTCACCGCCGGCGCGCTGCGCTTCACCGGCCAGAGCATCACGGTCTACGGCATTACCATCGCCTTCATCGTCGGGCTGTGGCTGTTCTTCGGGCTGACACTTTACGGCAAGGCGCTGCGCGCGACCGCCGTGAACCGGCTCGGTGCCCGGCTCGTCGGCATCCGCACCACGCTATCCGGGCAGATCGCCTTCCTGCTGGCGTCCGTCATCGGTGCACTGTCGGGCATCATGATCGTGCCGATCACGACGCTCTATTACGACTCGGGCTTCCTGATCGGCCTGAAGGGCTTTGTCGCCGCGATCATCGGCGGGCTTGTCAGCTATCCCCTCACCGCGGTCGCGGCGCTGGTCGTCGGCATCGTCGAGGCGTTCTCGTCCTTCTATGCCTCCAACTACAAGGAGGTGATCGTTTTCATGCTCTTGATTCCCGTGCTGCTGCTGCGCTCGCTCGCGGCGCCTGCGGTCGAGGAAGAGAAGGACTGACGCCAAGATGCAGAGCCGGCTCCCCATCCTCATCTTCGCAGCTGTCATGGCGGCGATCCCGTTTGTTCCGGGCATGCCCCCGTTCTGGATCGTGCTGCTCGATAATGTCGGCCTCACCGCCCTGGTCGCGATGGGCCTCGTGCTGCTCACCGGCGTCGGCGGCTTGACCTCGTTTGGACAAGCGGCCTTCGTCGGCTTCGGCGCCTACACCACCGCGGTGCTGTCGACGACCTACGGCATGTCGCCCTGGCTGACGCTGCCGCTGTCGCTGCTGGTCAGCGGATTGCTGGCGGTGCTGCTCGGCCTCGTCACGGTCCGTCTCTCCGGCCACTATCTGCCGCTCGGCACGCTCGCCTGGGGACTCGGCTTGTTCTATCTCTTCAGCAAGCTGGAGTTTTTGGGACGGAACGACGGCATTTCGGCGATCCCGCCGCTGTCGATCGGCTCGTTCAAAATGCTCTCGCCCGGCTCGATCTACTACGCGATCTGGGTTGCCGTTATCCTCTCGGCGCTGCTCACGATGAACCTCCTGGACTCCCGCACCGGCCGCGCCATCCGCGCGCTCCGGCGTGGCCATGTCGCGGCCGAGGCGTTCGGCGTGCACACGCCGCGGGCCAAGATGCTGGTGTTCATCCATGCCGCCGTGCTCGCCGGTCTCTCCGGCTGGCTCTACGCCCATCTTCAGCGCGCGGTAAACCCGACGCCGTTCGGCGCGCAGGCGGGCATCGAGTATCTCTTCATCGCCGTGGTCGGCGGCGCCGGCTATGTGTGGGGCGGCGTCCTCGGTGCGGCGCTCGTCGTGGTCCTGAAGGAAGTGCTGCAGAGTTACCTGCCGCTGATCCTGCCCGGCTCCGGCCAGGTCGAGACCATCGTGTTCGGCATCATGCTGGTGGCGCTGCTCCAGCTCGCACCCGGCGGCGTCTGGCCCTGGCTGATGTCGTTCCTGCCCCAGCGCACCGGTGGCAAGAAGCCGGACACTTCGCTCAAACTGGAGCAGCGCACCCGCTCCCCCGGCCAATCCAGCGTCCTGCTCCAGGTCGAGAAGGCGCGGAAGCAATTCGGCGGCGTGGTCGCGGTGAACAACGTCTCCTTCGACGTTCAGGCCCGCGAGATCGTCGCGCTGATCGGCCCCAACGGCGCCGGCAAGAGCACCACCTTCAACCTGATCACCGGCGTGCTGTCGGCCAGCTCGGGCTCGATCTCCGTGCTCGGCAACAAGGTGGACAGGGCACCGCCGCAGGAGATCGTCAAGCTCGGCATCTCCCGCACCTTCCAGCACGTCAAGCTGGTGCCTGATATGACCGTGCTGGAGAATGTCGCGATCGGCGCCCATCTGCGCGGCCATTCGGGACCGATCTCCTCGATGCTGCGGCTCGACCGCGCTGATGAGGCAAAGCTGCTCGCCGAAGCCGCCCGCCAGATCGAGCGCGTCGGACTTGGCGAGCAGATGCATCAGCTCGCAGGCTCGCTCTCGCTGGGACAGCAACGGATCGTCGAGATCGCTCGTGCGTTGTGCGTCGATCCGATGCTGCTGCTGCTCGACGAGCCGGCGGCCGGCCTGCGCCACATGGAGAAGCAGCAGCTCGCGAGCCTGCTGCGGGAGCTGCGCGACGGCGGCATGAGCGTCTTGCTCGTCGAGCACGACATGGGCTTCGTCATGAACCTCGCCGACCGCATCGTGGTGCTCGATTTCGGCACCAAGATCGCGGAAGGAACGCCGGCCACGATCAAGACCAATCCCGAAGTGATCAAGGCCTATCTCGGAGTGGCGGCATGACCGCGCTGTTGTCCGTCGCCGACGCCCATGTCGCCTATGGCAAGGTCGAGGCCGTGCGTTCGGTTTCGCTCGAAGTCGGCCAGAACCAGATCGTCACCATCGTCGGCGCCAACGGCGCCGGCAAGACCACGCTGCTCTCCGCCATCATGGGGATCTTGCCGCTGAAGGGGCGCGTTTCATTCGCAGGTCAGGATCTGTCGCGGCTCGACATCGAGGACCGCGTCGCCATGGGACTTGGCCTCGTTCCCGAGCACCGCGAATTGTTCGTGACCATGAATGTCGAGGACAATCTCGAGTTAGGGGCCTTCCGCATCGAGAGAAGCAAGGCGAAAGCCTCGATGGAGCGGGTCTACACGCTGTTTCCGCGGCTCAAGGAACGGCGCAAGCAGCTCGCCGGCACGCTCTCCGGCGGCGAGCAGCAGATGCTCGCAATGGGCCGCGCGCTGATGGGCGAGCCCAAGCTCCTGATGCTGGACGAGCCGAGCCTCGGCCTCGCCCCGATCATCGTCGCCGACATTTTCCGCATCGTCACCGAACTGCGTGCCGCCGGCGTCTCCGTGCTGCTGGTTGAGCAGAACGCGCAGGCCGCGCTCAAGATCGCGGATCAGGCCTATGTCATGGAACTCGGCGAGTTCGTGCTCAGCGGCAAGGCCAGCGACATCGCGGCAAATGAGCGCGTCGCCGCCAGCTATCTCGGCTTCCAGCACGAAGGCGCGAGCGGGTTGTAAGTGCGCCGTGAACTTCTCTTCCCTTCTCCCCTTGCGGGAGAACGTGGCGCGAAGCGCCGGATGAGGGGTATCCATCCAAACGGAAAGCGCTTCATTCGCGGAGAGAACCCCTCACCCGTCTCGTCGCTCCGCGACGAGCCACCCTCTCCCGCAAGGGGAGAGGGTACACCGCACAAGCCGCTCTAGCTTTCGTTGGCAGGTAAGCTCAACTCGCCCCCTTCTCCCCCTTCAGCGCCGCGACCTCCGCTTCCAGCTCCGCGATTTTCGCATCCCTTGCCGCCAGCGCCGCTGCCACATCCGTCGCGTCGAACTTCTGCGGGATATGCTGCGGGCAGTTCGTGTCCCACGCTTCGATCTTGAACAGGATCACCTGCTCCGGCCGGGCGCGATAGCCTTTCGGCATCAGCGATGTCTTCAGCGCCTCGTCGTCCTCGACCACCCGCGCCTCGCCCCAGATCTTCACCCGGCGGCGATGGGCGTAGTCCATCACAAAGATGTAGGCCTTGGGATTTTCGGACAGATTTCCCTGCGTGATGTATTGACGATTGCCGGCATAGTCAGTGAAAGCCAGCGTCTGCTTGTCCAGTACCTTCAAGAAGCCCTTCGGGCCGCCGCGATGCTGGATGTAGGGCTGACCGTCGGCCGAGGCGGTCGCGAGATAAAAGCTGTTGGCGTCGGCCAGAAACGCCGCGAGGTTCTCATCGACCTCGGTGCGCCAGCCGCGCTGCTCGGCATGCGCATAGCCTTCGCGTGATCCCTTTCGGGTCTGGATCGACTTCACCGCCGGCGTGAATGCCACGTCGCTGGCGTAGGTGTGAGTTGCCGTCATCGGACCATCTCCTGAAATCCCGGCGCATCCCTGCGTCTTCTCCGTCTAAAGTGGACTTTTCGCCGGCTAAAACAATCGGCCCGCTTGACACTTCATCATTGCGGTATATGCAATAATGCCGTGGACCGCTTTGAAGCCATGCATGTTTTCGTCACCGTCGCCGATTTGCGCGGCTTCGCGCCGGCGGCGCGCAAGCTGCGGCTGTCGCCCTCCGCGGTGACGCGGCTGATCGCGGCGCTGGAGGAGCATCTCGGCGCGCGGCTGTTGCAGCGGACCACCCGTCAAGTGACCCTGACCGACGTCGGCACGCGCTATCTGGAGCGTGCGCGTCGCATCCTCGCCGATGTCGAGGAGGCCGACGGCTCGGCACGGGAGGAGCGCAACCGGCCGAGCGGGCGGCTGGTGGTGTCGGCGCCGGTCGGCTTCGGCCGGCTCCATGTCGGGCCTGTCATGACCGCCTACCTCAAGCGCTATCCCGAGGTCGCCTGCGAATTGCGTCTGTCGGACAATCTCGTCAATCTCGTGGAAGACGCCGTCGACGTCGCGGTGCGGATCGGCCATCTCGCCGACTCCTCCCTCGTCGCGCGCCAGGTCGGCGAGATGCGACGGATCGTGGTGGCGACACCGGGCTATCTCAAGCGCCATGGCGAGCCGAAGACGCCGGAGGCACTGCTTACGCATGAGACCATCGCCTTCGGTCCATCCGCGAACTGGCGCTTCGTTCAGGACGGCCGCGACATCGAGGTGGCGCCGAATCCCCGCTTCGCCAGCAACAGCGCCGACGCCGCCCTGCAATATGCCGAGGCCGGCGGCGGCGTGACCCGGGTGCTGGCCTATCAGGCCGCCGAAGGCTTGCGGCGCGGGCGGCTCAGAATCGTGTTGGCGAACTACGAGCAGCCGGGGCTGCCGATCCACATCGTCTACCCGACCTCGCGCCTGCTCTCCGCCAAGGTGCGCGCCTTCGTCGATCTCGTGGTGGAGACCGCGGAGTGGAAATTCGGGTAACGCCCTCACCCCTTCTTCGGCACGACGCGAAAGGTGCCGCTGGCGCGCGCGATCACGGCGCCGTCGGCCTTGGCGAGGCACTGCGCGAAACAGATCGTGCTGCCGGTCTTGATCGCCTCGCCCTCGACCGCGAGCCATTGGCCGATCTCGCCGGCGCCGACATAGTCGACCGACAGCGAGATCGTCACCAACGAGGTGGTCCAGCCCGTCACCTGCGCGCAGCTGTAGCCCATGGCGGCATCGGCCAGCGCCGCGATCAGGCCGCCATGGATCAGCCCGCGTGCATTGGTGTGCGGTGTTGCCAGCCGCAATCCCACGGTGACGCCGTTGTCGGTCTTCCTGGAGTAAAGCGGCTCCCACGGATCGGTGAGGGGCGCTTTTCGAAAATGCGGCTCGAAGCCGGCCGGAATGTCGGTGCTGGTCATGTCCGTCTCGCGCTGGTGGCTGCCGCCATTAGAAGCGGCGGACGTGACGGATGCACCACCTACAAAGTTTTAAACGACATTTGCGCGGGTGTTTGAAAGGAGTGGCGCCGACGCGAGCACTCGTAGGGTGGGCAGAGGTGCGCAGCGCCGTGCCCACCATCTCGCGCGAAGACAACGCTGGTGGGCACGCTTCGCCGCGCGCCGGCGCCGATCTGGTCGAGCGGCGCGACGGTCCCCTCCTCCAGCAGCCCGGCACGGATGCGGCCGAGCACATAATCCGGGCTCTGCCGCTCCAGAATGACATTGTCGATGCCGTATCCGTGCAGCAGTTGCCCAAGCAACAATCCCGCCGGCCCTGCCCCGATGATTGCGACTTTTGTCCGCAATACTTGCTCCTCCCGATCCTGTAGGCTTTCGGTTGGGCAAAAAGGGAGTGCGCGGCGGCACGCCGCGCCAGTTCCGGCTTGAACGCGCCGGCCAATTAGATAACATGTTAATTAACGAGACCGGGCCATCGAAGCCCGCCGTCAAAAGAGGGAGAGACGCGTGATGAGGAAAGCCTGTCTGGCGTTGCTGCTGGCAGCAAGCGTGAGCCCTGCGCTCGCGCAGGACAAGACCTTCGATTTGAAGATCTCGCACTGGGTGCCGGCCTCGCATCCGCTGCAGAAATCGCTGGAGGACTGGGCTGCCGCGGTCGAGAAGGATTCCGGCGGCACCATCAAGGGCAAGGTGTTTCCGGCCCAGCAGATGGGCAAGGCCTTCGACCATTACGACATGGCGCGCGACGGCATCGCCGACGTCACCTATGTCAATCCCGGCTACCAGCCCGGGCGCTTCCCGATCATCGGCGCCGGCGAATTGCCGTTCCTGATCTCGGATGCCAAGGGCGGCTCGATGGGGCTGGATGCCTGGTACCGCAAATACGCCGAGAAGGAGATGAAGGACGTCAAATACTGCCTCGCCTTCGTCCACTCGCCCTCCTCCTTCCACTCCAAGACCAAGAAGATCGTGATGCCGGAGGACGTGAAGGGCCTGAAGATTCGCCCCGCCCACGCCACCATGGCGAACTTCGTCACCTCGCTCGGCGGCACCAACGTGCAGTCCTCCGCGCCCGAAGTGCGCGACATCATCGAGCGCGGCGTCGCCGACGGCGTCACCTTCCCCTGGGGCTCCCTCGTGCTGTTCGGCATCGACAAGGTGACAAAGTACGACATGGAGGCGCCGCTCTACACCACGACCTTCGTGTTCGTGATGAACAAGGACAAGTACAATGCGATGTCCGACAAGCAGAAGGCCGCAATCGACAAGAATTGCACGGTCGAGATGGCAGGCGTCGTCGGCGAGCACTGGGGCAAGTTCGAGGATGCCGGCATCGACAAGGTCAAGGCGGAGACCAGTCACGAGGTCTACAAGCTGACGCCCGAGCAGACCGCCGCCTGGAAGAAAGCCGCCGAACCGCTGGTGAAGACCTGGTCCGACGGCGCGAAGAAGACCGGCGCCGATCCGGACGCGGCGCTTAGCGAGCTGAAAGCCTCGCTGAAGAAGTACAACGCGCTGGCGGAGTAGCGCGATGGCGGGCTCTTCTTCCCCCTCTCCCCGTTCTTACGGGGAGAGGGTTGGGGTGAGGGGCCGGTTCCGCAAAAATAGTGACAAACGGACTCGCGGAGAGCCCCCCTCACCCGCCTCGCATCTTGCGATGCGACGCGGCCTCTCCCCGCGCGCGGGGAGAGGCGAAGGACCACCGCCGGAGTCGACAACGAGAATGACAATGCGCAGGACACTCCCATGAAGCGCAGCTGGATGGATCGCGTTATCGATTCGATTGAATGGATCGCCGCGGCCTTCGTCGGCATCGTCGCGCTCGACATCTTCCTGTCGGTGCTGCTGCGCAACACGCTGAACTATGCGATCCCCGATAGTTTCGACATCGGCCGCATGCTGCTCGGCATCCTGATCTTCTGGGGTATCGCCGCAACCTCCTATCGCGGCACCCACATCACGGTCGATTTGGTCTGGGGCAATGTCGGGCCGCGCTACCAGCGCTGGATCGACGTGTTCGCGACGCTGGTGCTGCTGTTCGTCGTGACGGTCCAGACCTGGACGCTGTTCGACAAGGTCCGCGGCACCTACAACGACAACGTCCAGACCTTCGACATGCATATGCCGACCTGGCCGTTCTTCGCGATCGCATGGATCGGCGACGTCTCGGCCGTGCTGCTGATCGCGATCCGCACCTACCGGTTGATCTTCCATCCCGAAGACATGCACGACCCCAAGCTGAAGGCGACGGAGTAATCATGAGCACCGATGCCGTCGCCGTAATCGGCTTTGTTTCCCTGTTCGCCCTGATGCTGCTGCGCGTGCCGGTCGGCATGGCCATGGGCCTTGTCGGCGTCTCCGGCTTCTCCTATCTCGTCGGCGCCACGCCGGCGCTGAAGCTGGTCGGCCAGACCTCGATGCGCACGGTGACCGACTACACGTTCGGCGTCATTCCGATGTTTCTGCTGATGGGCTCCTTCGTCAGCAATTCCGGTATGAGCCGCGAGCTGTTCCGCGCCGCCAACGGCTTTGTCGGCCATTTGCGCGGCGGACTCGGCATCGCCACCGTCGGCGCCTGCGGCGGCTTTGCCGCGATCTGCGGCTCCTCGGTCGCGACCGCAGCGACCTTCTCCGCAGTCGCGTACCCCGAGATGCGCCGCTTCGGCTATCCGCAATCGTTTGCCACCGGCGTGATCGCAGCCGGCGGCACGCTGGGCGCGATGCTGCCGCCCTCCACCGTGCTCGCCGTCTACGGCATCATCACCGAGCAGGACATCGGCAAGCTGTTCATCGCCGGCATCATCCCGGGTATCCTGGCGATGACCATGTACATGATCACGATCTTCCTGATCGGCTATTTCCGGACGGACTTTCTGCCCAAGGGCAAGGTGCTGCCGTGGCGCGAGCGCTTCGCCGGCCTGAAGGACATCTGGGCGCCGGTGCTGCTGTTCGTGTTCGTGATCGGCGGCCTCTACGGCCTGCCCTATTTGCCGCGCTTCACGCCGACGGAAGCCGGCGGCGTCGGCGCGGCCGGCGCCTTCATCATCGGCGTGGCGACCGGCCGGCTCGACCGCGAGAAGATTCTGGCCTCGCTGCTCCAGGCGACGCGCACGGCGGCCGCCGTGTTCACCGTGCTGATCGGCGCGCTGATCTTCGGCTATTTCCTCACGGTGACGCAGACCCCGCAGAAGGTGACGGAATTCCTCACCGGCCTTGGGCTGGGCCCCTACGGCGTGTTGGCGCTGATCATGGTGATGTATCTCGTGCTCGGCTGCCTGATGGACGCCATGGCGATGATCATCCTCACCGTGCCGATCATCTTCCCCGTGATCATGCATCTCGGTTTCGACCCGATCTGGTTCGGCGTCATCATCGTCATGACGGTCGAGCTCGGACTGATCCATCCGCCGGTGGGCATGAACGTCTTTGTCATCAAAAGCGTGGTGAAGGACGTCTCCTTCTCCACGATCTTCAGGGGCGTGATCCCGTTCGTGGCGACAGACCTCGTGCGCCTGGTGATCCTGATCGCCTTCCCGTTGCTGGCGACGTGGCTGCCGACGCGGATGATGGCGCATTGAGAGGGGTGAAGCGATGACCATGCCGGCGCTGGAAACCAGATACGTCTTTACCGTCACCGCACGCATCGGCGACGTCGTCACCGCCGGCGAGACCGGCATCGGCATTCGCCGCATCATCCCGATCATCGGCGGCGAGGTGACGGGCGCGATCACCGGCAAGGTGCTGCCGTTCGGCGCCGACTTCCAGACCATCCGCCCGAATGAGCTGATTGATCTCGAAGCGAAATACGCGTTCGAGACCGACGACGGCGCCATTGTCTATGTCGAGAACAAGGGCATGCGCTTCGGTCCGGTCGAGCTGTTGCAAAAGCTCAAGCGCGGCGAGCCGGTCGACCCGAAGCAGATCTATTTCCGCACCGTGCCGAAGTTCGAGACCGGGGATGAGAAATACCGCTGGCTGATGCAACACATCTTCGTCGGCTCGGCAGCGCGGCATGCCGACCGCGTCGTGATCGACGTGCATCAGGTGATGTGAACGCGTCGCGCCACACCAAGCCGGCTAGTCCATTGACATCACGGGGCCTGTAGCGTATACGCTACAGATGCTGACGATCAAGAGAACCGACGAATTCTCTGACTGGCTTAGAAACCTGCGAGACCGGAGAGCGAAGGCAAAAATCCTCGCCCGGATCGATCGGCTGGCGCTCGGCAATCCCGGAGACGTTGCTCCGGTCGGAGGCGGCATCAGCGAAATGAGAGTTCACGAGGGCGCCGGATACCGGATCTACTACGTTGCCCGAGGCGAGGAAATCATCGTTCTTCTTTGCGGTGGCGATAAAGGCTCTCAGCCAGGGGACATAGCGTTGGCAAAGAAGATCGCGAGCGAATTGGAGGTCTGAGCAATGGCAAAAGTGAAATCATTTGATGCTGCGGAGTACCTCGACAGCCCCGAGATGGTTGCGGCCTATCTCACCGAAGCCTTTGAATCCGACGATCCGTCCGCAATAACGATGGCAATCGGCGCCGTCGCCCGCTCTCAGGGCATGGGCGCCATTGCCGAAAAGGCCGGTCTATCCCGTGAGAACTTGTATCGCTCGCTTGGCGGCGAGGCCAAACCCGAATTCGGCACTGTGATAAAAGTTCTCCACGCCATGGGTATCAATCTTGTGGCGCAACCCCAAAGCGGAACCAAGGCGTAGCGGCCGGATAGCATCGGCGTCCGCGACATTTATCCCAAGCCTGTGTGTCGGGCATTCGGGCAGGGTCTCTGCACCCGCGTTTCGTCCTTTTCCGGACTACTGCATCGGCCTCCCCGCTGTCAGCCGTATTGACTCCCCCTGAATTCGTTATACAACATAACTATTCTGACAAGGACGCAAATGACACAGGGAAACGCCGAGACCGCTGACGCGGACGCCTCCGGGCTTTTGAGGATCGAGCGGGCGGACCGGGTTTTGACCGTCGGCCTGAACCGGCCGGCCAAGCGCAATGCGCTCAACGACGGCATCATCCTGGAAATCGGCGAGTGTTTTGCGTCCCTGCCCGAGGATATCGGCGCGGTCGTCATCCACGGCATCGGCGACCATTTTTCCAGCGGTCTCGATCTCTCCGAACTGACCGACCATGATGCCACCGGCGGCCTTCTCCATTCCCAGATGTGGCACCGGGTGTTCGACCGCATCCAGTACAGCCGCGTGCCCGTGATCGCCGCGCTGAGGGGCGCCGTGATCGGCGGCGGGCTGGAGCTCGCCTGTGCGGCTCATATCCGTGTCGCCGAACCCTCGACCTATTTCGCGCTGCCGGAAGGGCAGCGCGGCATCTTCGTCGGGGGCGGCGGTTCGGTGCGCCTGCCGCGGCTGATTGGCGTCGCCAGGATGATGGACATGATGCTGACCGGCCGCGTCTATTCCGCGACCGAAGGCACCTCCTACGGCTTTGCGCAATATGTCACGGAAGCCGGCAACGGGCTCGGCAAGGCGATGGAGCTTGCGACCAAGGTCGCCTCCAACGCGCCGCTGACCAATTTCGCCGTGCTCCAGGCACTCCCGATGATCGCGGAGGCCAATCCGCAGGCCGGCCTGTTGATGGAATCGCTGATGGCGACGGTGGCGCAGAGCGACAAGGAAGCCAAGCGCAGGATCCGCGAGTTCCTCGAACACAAGACCGCAAAGGTGAAGCCGAAATCATGAGCGCGCAGCCGTCGTCCTCTTCCAGCATGGAGCGCGGCGCGAGCACTTCCCCGCTGCGGCCCATTTCATTCGGCGATCCCGTCGTGAATATCGAGCGGCGCGACGACGGCACGATTTACCTGCGGCCCAAACAGCCGCTCGGCGATTATCCGGCCCGCATCACCGACCGCCTGCATCACTGGGCGAGCGCGACGCCCGATCGCGTGTTCATGGCCGAGCGCGAAGGTGGCCGCTCCTGGCGCAAGATCAGCTATGCCGAGCTGCTCGCCGCGAGCCGGCACATTGCCTCAGGACTCATTGCGCGCGGGTTGTCGGCCGAGCGCCCGGTCGTCATCCTCTCCGGCAATTCGATCGACCATGCATTGCTGGCGTTCGGCGCGTTTTATGCCGGCATTCCGTTCTGCCCGGTGTCGCCGGCCTATTCGCTGGTGTCGAAGGATTACGGCAAGCTCTCCTATTTGATGAAGCTGCTGACGCCCGGCCTCGTCTTCGCTGAGGACGCCGACAAGTTCGCCGACGCGCTCGCGGCCAACGTCTCGCTCGGCACCGAGATCGCCGCGTCCTACGGCCGCGTGCCGGGCCGCGACGTCACCTTGCTCGCCGACCTCATGGCAACCCCGATCCGCGCCGATCTGGACGAGGTCCACGGCAAGATCGGCCCCGACACCATCGCGAAATTCCTGCTGACCTCGGGCTCGACCGGCAACCCCAAGGCGGTCATCAACACCCAGCGCATG
This sequence comes from Bradyrhizobium sp. Kon58, assembly GCF_055807455.1. NCBI lineage: Bacteria > Pseudomonadati > Pseudomonadota > Alphaproteobacteria > Hyphomicrobiales > Nitrobacteraceae > Bradyrhizobium > Bradyrhizobium sp. Kon58. The sequence continues at coordinate 133,647 of NZ_JBVVOT010000009.1, read as the reverse complement.
ATCTGCGCCAACCAGGTGATGCTGCGCGAGACGCTCGCCTTCCTCAAGGACGAGCCGCCCGTCATCATCGACTGGCTGCCCTGGAATCACACTTTTGGCGGCAACCACAACATCGGGCTGACGCTCTACAATGGCGGCTCGATGTATCTCGATGCCGGCAAGCCGGTGCCTGGAGGCATCGAGGAAACCGTGCGCAATCTCCAGGAGATATCGCCGACCGTCTATTTCAACGTCCCCAAGGGCTACGAGTCGCTGCTGCCCTATCTGCGCGACGACCAGGGCCTGCGCGCGAAATTCTTCGACCGGCTGCACGCGATGTTCTTCTCGGGCGCGGCCCTGTCGCCGTTCGTCTGGAACAGCCTCGACGAGCTCGCGGTGAAGGAAAAAGGCTACCGCGTGCCGATGCTGACCGGGCTTGGTGCAACCGAGACCGCGCCGTTCTTCATGTCGGTCAACCCGCGCACCAGCCGCTCCGGCCATGTCGGGCTTCCCGTATCCGGCAACGACGCCAAGCTGGTGCCGAACAACGGCAAGATGGAAGTTCGTTGCAAGGGGCCGAACGTGATGCCCGGCTACTGGCGCCAGCCCGACATCACCGCAAATTCGTTCGACGAAGAAGGCTTCTACAAGCTGGGCGACGCCCTCAAGCCCGTGGATTCCGACGATCTCAATGCCGGCTTCGATTTCGACGGCCGCATCGGCGAGGATTTCAAGCTTGGCAGCGGCACCTGGGTCAGCGTCGGCCCGTTGCGCGCGCGCTTCGTTGCGGCCTGCGCACCACTGGTGCGCGACGTCGTCATCGCCGGCATCAACCGTGACGAGGTTTCCGCGCTCGTCGTACTCGATCTCGACGGCTGCCGGCTGATCAACCCGACGCTGCCGACCGACGATCTCGTCGTCGCGACCCGCGACCGGCTGGTGCGCGAGGCATTTCGCGAACGCCTGACCCGCTTTCTCGGCGCGGCCACGGGATCCTCGACGCGGATCACGCGCGCGATCCTCATGGACACGCCACTCTCGATCGACAAGGGCGAGGTCACCGACAAGGGCTCGATCAACCAGCGCGCGGTGCTCGAGCATCGCAGCCTGCTGATCGAGGAGCTCTACGCTGCCAATCCATCGGACCGTGTGATATCGGTCGGCTAAGAAAACGTCGCACCAGGGAGAACGCCATGTTGTTGAAGGATCAGGCTGTCATCGTCACCGGCGGCGCGTCGGGACTGGGCGCGGCGACCGCGCGTAAGCTGGCGGCGCAGGGCGCCCGGGTCGCGGTGTGCGATCTCAATGCCAAGCTCGCCGAAACTGTTGCCGCCGAGATCAAGGGCGTCGCGGTGACCTGCGACGTTTCCGATGCGGCTTCCGCTGAAGCTGCGATCGCGCAGGCGACCAAGGTCCATGGACCCGCGCGCGTGTTGGTCAATTGCGCCGGCATCGGCGTGGCCAAGCGCGTCGTCGGCCGCGACGGCCCGATGGCGCTCGCCGATTTCGACAAGGTGATCAAGGTCAATTTGATCGGCACCTTCAACATGCTCCGCCTTGCCGCGAACGAGATGTCCAAGCTCGAGCCGCAGGCGACCGGCGAGCGCGGAGTCATCATCAACACGGCGTCCGTTGCCGCTTATGACGGCCAGATCGGGCAATCGGCCTATTCGGCCTCCAAGGGCGGCATCGTCGGCATGACGCTGCCGATCGCGCGCGAGTTGGCGCAGTTCGGCGTCCGCGTGCTGACGATCGCGCCCGGCCTGTTCCTCACGCCGCTGCTCGCCAACCTGCCGCAGGAAGCCCAGGACTCGCTCGCCGCCGCAATCCCGTTCCCGCGCCGGCTCGGCCACGCCGACGAGTTCGCGGCGCTCGCCCTGCACATGGTCGAGAATTCCTACCTCAACGGCGAAGTGGTGCGCCTCGACGGCTCGCTGCGCATGGCGCCGAAATAGGGCGCGGCATATGTTCGTGAACCGGCGCGACGTCCAGATCCAGTGGGGTGACTGCGACCCCGCCAACATCGTCTATTACCCGCGCTATTTCGCGATGTTCGACGATTCGACGTCGACCCTGTTCGAAGTCGCCGGCTTCTCCAAGCAGGACCTGGTCAAGAAATACGGCTTGGTGGGCATTCCCATGGTCGACACGCGCGCCAAGTTCTACATCCCCTCGACTTATGGCGACTGGATCACCATCGAAACCAAGATCGAGAGCATCAAGCGCTCGAGCTTCGAGGTGAAGCACAGCGTCTTCAAGGGCGAGGCGCTGGCGATCGAGGGTTTCGAGACCCGTGTCCTGGTCGGGCGCGACCCCGTTAACCCCGACAAACTGAAATCGGCACCGTTTCCTGCGGAAATGGTAGCCAAATTCACGGGGAGCGAGGCCCGGAGCTAAATCGCCACATCACCAAAAGAGGGGGCTGAATTACCCCCCGATTTCTGCTTTCAAAGAAACACATAAAGGGAGGAATAGATGAAACGCTTTTACCTGACCGCCGCCGTCACCGCGGCCGCGCTTGCGCTGCCCGCCGTGCCCGCTTTGGCTCAGACCGCCGAGGTCACCATCGGCATCACCACCACCACGACCGGCCCGGGCGCAGCGCTGGGCATTCCCGAGCGCAATGCGCTTGAGTTCGTGCCGAAGGAGATCGGCGGCGTGCCGCTGAAGGTGATCGTGCTCGACGACGGTGGCGATCCCACCACCGCAACCACCAACGCCCGCCGCTTCGTGACCGAATCCAAGGCCGACATCATCATGGGCTCGGCGCTGACGCCGCCGACCATCGCAGTGTCGAACGTCGCCAACGAAGCCGGCATTCCGCATTTCGGCCTGGCGCCGTTCCCGATCACGCCGGAGCGCATGAAGTGGTCGGTGGCGATGCCGCAGCCGATCCCGATTGTGGGCAAGGTGCTGTACGACCACATGAAGGCCAAGGGCGTGAAGACCGTCGGCTATATCGGCTATTCCGACTCCTATGGCGACCTCTGGTTCAACGATTTGAAGGCGCAGGCCGTGCCGATGGGCATAACCATCGCCGACGAAGAGCGCTTCGCTCGCCCCGACACGTCGGTGACCGGACAGGTGCTGAAGCTCGTGGCGGCGAATCCCGACGCCATTCTGGTCGGCGCTTCCGGCACCGCAGCCGCGCTGCCGCAGACAGAGCTGCGCGAGCGTGGCTATCAGGGCCTGATCTACCAGACCCACGGCGCCGCCAGCATGGACTTCATTCGCATCGCCGGCAAAGCGGCGGAAGGCGTGCTGATGGCCTCTGGTCCCGTCATGGATCCCGAGGACCAGCCGGACGAAGCCGCCACCAAGAAGCCGGGCCTCGCGCTCAACTCGGCCTATGAAGCCAAGTACGGCCCGAACAGCCGCAGCCAGTTCGCCGGTCACTCTTACGATGCGTTCGAGATTCTCAAGCGCATCATCCCGGCTGCATTGAAGACGGCCAAGCCCGGCACGCCGGAATTCCGCGAAGCGATCCGCCAGGCGCTGCTGTCGGAGAAGGAGCTTGCGGCGAGCCAGGGTGTCTACAATTTCACCGAGAAGGACCGCTACGGCCTCGACGAGCGCTCGCGCATCCTGCTCACGGTGAAGAACGGCAAGTACATGCTTGTGAAATAGACGCGCGGCGGGATTGAGACGACGAAAGCCGGCCCGATGGGCCGGCTTTTTTGTTTTGGTTCCTAGAATGGCATTGCCATATGGATCGTCATGCCCGGGCTTGTCCCGGCCATCCACGCCTTGCCATACGGCGCGAAGAACGTGGATGCCCGGGACAAGCCCGGGCATGACGAAGAGAATATTCCGCTTTCCTACGCCGCCTGCCGCAGCGGGGTCCAGGCGAACTCCGGATAGTAATTATCCATCATCCGGTCGACATAAGCGGTGAGGTTCGGAAATCCTTCGGCGCGACGGCGCAGGGCGGATTCGAAGAACGGCGTCAGGATCCCTGCGAGTGCACCGAAGGCGGTGGCATCGACGCCGCAGGGCTTGTTGCCCATCAGATAGGACTTGTCGCCGAGCTGCACCGAGAGCGCAAACAGCGAGCGCACGGCGAGATCGACGTCGTCATCGGGCGCGTGACGGCCTAATCCGGAGAGCAAATAGTTCTCGGCGACACGGAATTGCGCGTCCTCGCGCAACTTCTCGCGATTGTGCTCCGGCGCGCCGTCGAAGAAATGCGCAGGCCCCTTGGCGAAGTTGACGGGGTCGACCCAGCGCGCCCCGACCAGCGCAAAATAAACGTGATGCTCGATCATGCGCTCGAACGCCCAAGCCTGCGCGCGCTCGACGAGCGACAGACCGGCGTCGAAATCGAAGCCGTAGCGGCGCTCGATATGGGCGCGGATGAAGGTGGAATCGGCCACCGCCTCGCCGCCATCGTCGATGAAAGGCAGCTGCCCCTTGGGAGAGGCGGGCGGCATCGCCCGCTCCTTCCGATAGGGCAATCCCGCCATCTTGAGCTGCACCTCCGTCTTGGTGACGAAGGGGCTGATTTCCGGCAGGCCGAAGCCGGTGCCAAAGCCGTAAAGCGTGATCATGAAGGCTCTCCTGAAACCACCGAAAGAGTTGAGGGAACTTAACCGCGGGCTGCTGCCACCATGGTGGCAGCAGCCGTGATATCTTCTGCGAAACGGGCCCCCCGCCAGGCGCGGGCCATGACATGACGGACCAGCGCGTCCGCGGCCTGGACCAGGAAGCGAGCTACCATTGTCGCGAGCGCAAGGCGGAGGTCGAGAACCATGAGATCAAGGGATACGAGGCGGCCGAACGCCCATGCGCACCAAGCTCGGACTTGCAAACGCAGGACTTGCAAAGGCGGGACCCGTAAAGGCTGGATCCGCCACAGCGCAGCGGCCGGGCCGAAATGAGTTGGAATGATCATGGACAAATCCTCTTCAGTCGACGTGTTGACCCGGTATAGAACTCCCCTGCTGCCAACATCCTGTCAGCAGCCGCGCGCCACCTTCTGAAAAACCACCGACAAGAGACCCGTCATGAGACGCGCCGACCGGCTGTTTCAAATCATCCAGGTGCTGAGGCGCACGCGTAAGCCGTTGACGGCGGACGCCATCGCGGCCGAGCTCGAGACCTCGAAGCGCACGATCTATCGCGACATCGCCACGCTGATCGGCCAGCGCGTGCCGATCCGCGGTGAAGCCGGCATGGGTTACATCCTGGAAAAGGGTTTTGACCTGCCGCCTTTGATGCTGACACCCGACGAGATCGAGGCGGCGGTGCTGGGCGCGCAATGGGTCGCCGGCCATGCCGATCCCGCGCTGGCGCGTGCGGCTGAAGATCTGATGGCCAAGATCGCCGACACTGTCCCTGAGCGCCTGCGTCCCTTCGTGCTGGAGCCGGCAAGCCGGGCCCGGCCGAGCTGGAACAGGGAGCCGGACCGCCTGGACATGGCGCGCACACGCACCCAGATCCACGAAGGCAAGAAGATCATGCTGCGCTATCGCGACGAGCAGGGCCGCGCCAGCGAGCGCATGATCTGGCCGATTTCGATCGGCTATCTCGAAGCCGTGCGCCTGCTCGCGGCCTGGTGCGAGCTGCGCGGCGACTTCCGCAGCTTCCGCACCGACCGCGTCGTGGGTGCGAGCTATCCCGACGAGAGATATCCGGAAAGGCGCGACGTGCTGCGCGCGAAATGGCGGCAGAGCCTGGTCTGGGGCCCGCCCAAGGATACGTGAAGGATACGTGACGATGGACGAGAACACCCCCATCGACCTGTCGAGCTGCTGCCAGAGTTGCGGCGCCTGCTGCGGCTATTCGGCGAACTGGCCGCGCTTCTCGATCGAGAGCGACGAGGAGCTCGCCGCGATTCCCGAAGCGCTCGTCAACGACCGTCAATCCGGCATGCGCTGCGAAGGCGATCGCTGTTCGGCGTTGCAGGGAGAGATCGGACAAGCGACCGCGTGCGGCATCTACGCAGTGCGGCCGGAGGTGTGCCGCACGTGCATGCCGGGCGACGCCGAATGCGCGATGGCGCGACGGAAATTCGGGCTGCCAATGATCGCGAGCGTTTAGGCCGGGACGGCTTCGCTGATCTCGTCGTCGATCTCGTCGTCCAGCGGCGCGAGCACCGAGAGCGGCTTGGTCGACAGCGTGATCGGTTTGCGCCCACCGGACAGCGACGGCGAGGATTTCGCCGCGCCTTCGCGCGCGAGCGCGTAGAGCGTTGAACCGACACGGCCGCCATTCTCGATCAGGTCGCGCTCGTTGCAGCTGCCTGCGATCGCGACCGCCAGCGAATGCAGATGGCTGCGGCGATAGCAGAACAGCGCCAGCCTGGCGCGCGCGTCAGGGGAAACACTTTCAACCAGCCTCGGCAGGCCACTCTCGCTGGCGCGGTACATCTCGCCAAGGAGTTCGTCGCGGACCGGGCACGAATCGCCTTCAAAGGTATCGCGGCTTGAAAACATTGCAGTTCTCCCTCGTCTCGGAAGATGCAGTGCAATTCTCTAATGAAAGGTTAACCACGCTGCCCGGTAGTCACCCGGGGTCCTTGCACCCTCGCCGCGAATCAATGGGCTGGAAAGGGTTTTCTCTGCGGCAATCCTTCGAGACGCCCGCCTTCGGCGGGCCCTCAGGATGAGGTCTGCTTCTGCTGAAAGATTCTCAGCTCGTGGTGAGGAGGCGCGAAGCGCCGTCTCGAACCATGCAGTCCGACAGCCACTCCAGACGGCCGCCAGCGCTCAGTTCGCCGCCATGAAGATGGAGAGGCCGAAGCCGGTCAGATGGTGCAGGGCCTGGTCGATGCCGATCAGGGTCCAGAACCAGGGATGCGCAAGATCGACACCGAAATTGGCCGAGACGAGGCCCTTGGCGCGGTCGATCGTGATGTGGATCACGAAGTCGATCAGCGCCACAAACCAGAATCTCGGCGCCACGATCAGGATCAGCGGCAGCGCAACCGCAAGGTGAACCAGGCAGTGCACCAGGAGCGGCAGGGCCCAGCCGTGCTTCTGGTCCTTGCCATGCGCCATCCAGGCGGTCTGGAGGACGAAATCGGCGATGACGTGCTTGAACGTCAGCAGCAACATCCAACCAATGAGGGCTTCGACCGGGACCGCCGATGACAGGGGTGGAAACGACAAGGCGCCCTCGTTGACGTGACAAGAAGAATTGGAGCTTTCAGCGCAATCTCTTCCTGGACCGGTCAAATCGCCGGGACTTGCGATTTATGACACCTCCCGCGGCGGAATGCAGCCGGGGGGAACCGGAAAATCGCCAACTGTGGCTAACTGGTGATAGGATGACCAATCGCCGCGGCCGGGTTGAGTAAGGTTACCTTCGGCTCGGAATTTGCATTCCGCAGCCTGCGCGCTATCATTGCCGGCAGAGAATATCGTTCTTTTTTCAGACGTTTACGAATTACAGGGCGACCGCAGCGATCGCATCCGCGAGCCGCCCGCCACCGGAAGCATAAGGCCAGAGTGCTGCCATGAGTACTGAGGGCCCGACCTCATCGCCGATCGAGCCACCGCCCCGGCGACCCAAGGTGATCAAGACCAATCAGCAGCAGGTCTTCCTCTACGTCGTGCTGACCCTGCTGTTGTCGCTTGCCACCGTCTGGGGCGGCCGCATGCTGGTGCACAATTCGGAGACGCTGACCTTTGCGGTCGGCGCCGCCAACAGCGACGAGGCGCAGTTCGCAGCCAAGCTCGCTAGCGTCCTGAAGAACAACGCCTCGCGCTTCCGGATCAAGATCGTCAACAACGCCGACAACGCCAAGGCGATCGCACAGTTCGACCGCAAGCAGGCCGACCTCGCGGTGCTGCGCACCGACGCCAAGGTGCCGCTGCGGGCGCGCACGCTCGCAATCCTCGAGCACGATCTCGTGCTGCTGCTCGGGCCCGGAAACAAGAAGATCAGGTCGCTCGCCGAGCTGAAGAAGAAGAAGGTCGCCGTCCTCGCCGACAACGAATCATCGCTCGCCTTCGTCCGCGGCATCCTCGACATTCCCGACGGCGCGGACGCGGCGAAGATCCAGATGGCGCCGCCGGGCGCAACGCTCGACAAGCTGTTCGCGCCGGCAAGCGGCTTTGGCGCGGTCGTCGCCATCGTCCACGCCTCGAAGGCGGTGCGGGACAAGGCGTATGAGCAGGTCGCCAGGCGCGGCGGCTTCACGCTGAACGCGATTGACGAGGCGAAAGCGCTGGCGCGCAAGATCCCCGGCATTTCCAGCGAGACGCTGACGGCGGGCACGCTGTCTGCATCGCCGGAAATTCCCGACGACGATCTCGACACGATCGGGCTCGAATGGTTGCTGGTCGCCCAATCCAGGATGTCGCCGACGGCGGCCGGGGAGCTCGCGCGCACCGTCTACGAGAACAAGTCCGCGCTCGGGCTCGACAGCGGCTTTGCCAGCAGAATCGAACCCGCCTCCGTCGAGAAGGACGCCTTCGTGATGGCGCATCAAGGGGCGGCCGACTACATCAACGACGACACCAAGTCGTTCATGGATAAGTACAGCGACCTGATGTATCTGGGCGCTGCCGCGCTCAGCGTCATCGGCTCGATCTTCGCCGCGATCTACGCCAAGATCACCCGGATCGCGCCGGAGAAGGCCAGCGAGCTTTCCACCGCCATCCTCGACATCGGCGAGCGAATCGAACACGCGCATTCGCTCGACCAGCTCGAATGTCTCCAGGACGAGCTGGAAGGCATCTTGCGCGGCGCGGTCATCGGCTTGCGAGACGGCACGATCAGTACCGACGGGCTCGACACCTTCAAGCTCGGCTACGAATTCGTCCGCGACGAGATCGGCATGCGCCGCGACTACCTCAAGCGCCATGCGGGCGAGGGCGAGAAGGCCGCTCAGGATGCGGCCCCTCCCCACCACGACGAGAGCAACGTCGTGGTGGTGAAGACAGCTCAGAGTGCCTGACCTATCGATTTGAGGATCTGCGGCGACGCCTTGCCGGCACGTCCGCGAACGACCGGGGACCCTAGTGCGGGAACCGTCCCCGTCCACAACCGTTTGTTCTCCGATCAACCGGAGACCGCGCCATGCGTGCACTCCTCATCATCTTCCTGCTGGGAATGTTGGCCGCGGTTGGCTATTTCGCTTACTCCGCGATGGCGGTCGAGGGCGAGCCGATCCCGACGGAGGGCTATGTGGCGCTGGCGCTGGGGGCCGGGTTTTCCGTTCTCGTCGGCATCGGCTTGATGGTGCTGCTGTTCTTCAGCAGCCGTCGCGGCTACGACGAACCGCCGCATTTCAAGTAACGGCACGTGGCCAGCGGCCGCGCCCGTCGTTGACGGCCTCGACCGGGGCAGGCACTTTGGCACCGAGGTTCCAGCCGGGGACCGCAAAGACAAAACCGAGCCGCCTTCCCGCATGTCAAAGCCGCTGATCTCCGCTCTGGCCCAGTTCGCGGCCGCCACAGCCGGCCGCAACATGACCAGGGCGGCCTATGTGGCCGTCGCCGTCGGCGTGCTCGCCATGGTGCTGCTGACGGTCAACCCGGCCTATGAGACGGCGCATCGCTGGGTCGATGCCCTGCTTTGGGCCTGCCTCGTCTACTTCGTGTTCGAATGGGTGGTCCGGCTGCGCCATATGGCGCGACAGGGGCGCCTTGCACTCTACATGTCCTCCTCCGCCGGGCTGGTCGACGCGGTCGGTGCGTTGGCCGTGCCGGCCGCGCTGATTCTCGGGATCGAGCCCAGGACGGCGTGGCTGCTCAGCGTGCTTTGGGTGCTGAAGGTGGTGCCGGGCATTCCCGGCCTGCGGCAGCTCCGCCGCGTGCTGGTGCTCGAATCGGGGCCGCTGCTCAGCGTGCTCGTGATCTTCCTGATGGTGGTCTTCCTGGCCTCGGTCGCCGAATATTTCCTGGAGCGCGACGTGCAGCCACAGACGTTCGGCAGCGTGCCGGCCGCGCTGTGGTGGGCCGTCGCAACCCTGACGACGACGGGTTATGGCGACGTCGTGCCGGTGACGCCGCTCGGCCGCATGGTGGCCGCGCTGGTGATGATCTCCGGCCTCGGTGTGTTCGGCCTCTGGACCGGTATTTTGGCAACCGGCTTTGCCGCGGAGACCCGGCGCGACAATTTCCTCAAGACCTGGGAATCCGTCAGCAAGGTGCCGTTCTTTGCAGCACTTGGACCGGCCGCCATCGCCGACGTCACCCACATGCTGCGCACCATGGAGCTGCCGGCGCGCACCATGATCATCCGCAAGGGTACGCAGGGCGACTGCATGTATTTCATCGCCGCCGGCGAGGTCGAGGTCGACCTGCCCGGCAAGAAGGTGCAGCTCGGCGATGGCGCCTTCTTCGGCGAGATGGCCTTGCTCGGCAACAATTTGCGCGGCGCCAATGTCTCGACCACCAAGGTGTCGCGGCTTCTTGTGCTCGACCTCGTCGACTTCCGCGTGCTGATGGCGCGGCATCCCGATCTCGCCGAGACCATCGATGCCGAGGCGAAGCGGCGCACGCTCGAAAACAGATAAATGACGACAAGCCAATAATGGAGACAAGAATGTCGGACACAGCCGACGCAGCCACTGGCCCGGTGCTCGAACTCATTGGCGCGCGCGCCACCATCCGCCTCAACCGGCCCAAACATCTCAACCGGCTGCAGGCCGAGGATCTCGGCGAGCTGGTCAAATTGTTCGACCGGGTCGAGGCCGATCCTGCTATCCGCGTGCTGGTGCTGACCGGCACGGGGCGCGCCTTCTCCGCGGGCTATGATCTCAATTCCGTTGCCGAGCGCGCGGTCAGTGCGAGCGAGCAGCAGAGCGCGGGCTCGGCGTTCGAGGTGGTCGTCAACCGGCTGGAAGATCTCGGCGTCCCCACGATCTGCCGGCTCAACGGCGGCGTCTATGGCGGCGCGACCGACCTCGCGCTCGCCTGCGATTTCCGCATCGGCGTCGACACCGCCGAGATGTTCATGCCCGCGGCGCGGCTGGGGCTGCACTATTACAGCAGCGGCATCAAACGCTACGTGACGCGGCTCGGCGTCGACAATGCAAAAAGGTTGTTCCTGACCGCGCAGAAGATCAGCGCGCCGGAGATGCTGCGGATCGGCTATCTCACCGATATGGTGCCGGAGGACACGCTCGACGAGGAGGTCGACAGGCTCGCCAACATACTCGCGGGCAACGCGCCGCAGGCGATGCGCGGCATGAAGCGCGCCATCAACGAATTCGCCCGCGGCGAACTCGACCAGCAAGCCGCCGACCAGCGTCACCGCGACAGCATGCGCGGCGACGAGATCAAGGAAGGCATCAAGGCGTTCGCGGAGAAGCGGCCGCCAAAATTCTGATCACGCCCGCTTCGACCGCATCGCCCTCACCTGCGTAAGCTCGGGATCGCGGGCAAGCGCCTGGTAGCGTTTGCTCTCGATGGGATAGATCGCGATCCGGCCCTTGCTATCGGCATGAACGCCCCAGCCGAAGCGCTTGCCCAGGCTTGACGCCCTCATGCACGCCTGCCCTCGGGAGAAGAACGCTTCACGGGCCGCCTGCTTCTCCGTTTCAGTCGCCTTTACGGCGAGTTCGCGTCCTGGCGCAGACGTCGCGAAGATCACGTCGTCGGACGTGTATTTGTAAGGCGCCTTGGCAATCATCCCATATTGCAGGCACGCTACCGTCGATTTTCCCGCGCGCAGCGGTGGCTCTTCGCCAGTGCGCGCAGGACAATCTTCAGCAACCCGGATGAAGGTGTTGAAGCAGTTGGTCGTGTGCATCGGCTTCGTCATCTTCAACCTTGGATCACTCAGCCCTGAAGCGCCGCAGCATGCTGCGCGGCCATCTCGGCATCGGCCGCAGTGATGCGCTGGAACGCCGGCCGCGCCGTCATCCGTTCGGCATAGCGGACGAACACATCCTTCTTCGGCACGATACCGAACATCATGGTCCAGCTGAACGCGACGCCCCACAGCACATCCGCGGCCGTCATGCGCTCGCCGAGCAGATACGGTCCCTTCGACAGCTGCGCCTCGAGCGCGCCGAGCATGGTGTCATAGTCCGCATAGGGCGATTGCGTGATCGGTGCCGGCTCGCGCTGCATGAACTTGTCGATCAGGGCCGGCTCGAACGAGACGCCGTAATAGGCGATCCAGCGCAGATACGGGCCGCGCAGCGGATCGTTCAGCGCGGGCGTGAGCCCGGCCTGCGGAAACAAATCGGCGAGGTAGATGGTGATCGCGACCTGCTCGGTCACAAGCTGCCCGCGATGGTGGATCGCCGGCACCTTGCCGAGCGGATTGGTGGCGAGGTAGGCCGGCTGGCGCTGCTCGCCGGCCTTCATGTTGAGGACATGAAGATCGTAGGGCGCGCCCAGTTCCTCCAGCAGCACCCGCGTGCCGGTGGCGCGGCTTTGCGGCGAATAATACAGCGTGATGCGGTTCGGATCGGTCATGGCGGGTCTCCATCTGGCCGGCTGGCGATGGCGTTGTAGCGGATCAAACCTGACATCCTGTGTCAGGTATGATTTAAAGGATCATGCGCGCGAGCCGGATGCTGTCGATCCTCACCACCCTCCAGGCCAGGGGGCAGGTCACCGCGCCTGAGCTCGCCGAGGCCTGCGAAGTCTCGGTGCGCACGATCTACCGCGACATCGATGCGCTCGCGGCGTCCGGCGTCCCCGTCTATGCCGACCGCGGCGCCGAGGGCGGCTATCGCCTGCTCGATGGCTATCGCGTGCGGCTGAACGGTCTGTCGCAAAGCGAGGCTGAAGCGCTGTTTCTTGGGGGATTGCCGGGCCCGGCGGCGGCGTTCGGGCTGGATGCGGCGATGATCGCCGCACAGAACAAGCTGATGGCCGCGCTGCCCGCAAATTTGCGCGAAGACGCCGGACGGATGCAGGAGCGCTTTCACCTCGACGCGCCGGGCTGGTTCGGCGAGGCCGAAGAACCCAAGCATCTGCGCACCATCGCCGCCGCGACTCTGCGCGGGACACTGATCAAGATCCGCTACCAGAGCTGGCGCGCCGAGAAGCAGCGCCGCGTCGCGCCGCTCGGTCTCGTGCTGAAAGGTGGCAGCTGGTATCTCGCAGGTCTGGTCGACGGCAGCGTGCGGACCTATCGCGTCGCGCGCGTGCTCGACTGCACGGCGCTCGACGATCGCTGTGAGCGGCCCGCCGGCTTCGATCTCGCCGCCTATTGGCGGGACGCAACGCTGCGTCTCGAGGCCGAGATGCATCCCAATGTCGCGATCGTTCGGCTGTCGCCCTTCGGCGTGAAACTGCTCGACGCGCTGAGCCAGCCTTACGTCAGGGCGCGTACGCAGCTCGAAGAGACCGCGGATGCAGACGGCTGGCGCATTGCCAGAGTGCCGACCGGCAAGACGTCATGGCATGCCTCCGCCGAATTGTTGCGGCTCGGGCCCGAGGCCGAAGTACTGGAGCCGGCCGATCTGCGCGAGAAGATGGCCGAGCTGACAGAGGCGATGGCCGTGCGCTATCGCGCGGCGCGGGAAACAGGACGGCGGCGCGACGCGCCGCGACCGACGAAACACTCCTGAAACACGATTCTCCCCTGCCTGCATGAACGCATCCGCGTTTCGGCTCGACCGAGATGCAGGGACACAACAACGGCCCTTTGCGCCACACTGGAGAATGAAGATGTTTCGTAAGCTTGCACTTGGTCTGATCGCCGCCGGCTCGCTCGGCGTTGCCGCTCTCGCCCCCACCGCCGCGTCGGCCCACGGCTTCCACCATCACTGGGGTCCCAGCTGGGGCTTTGGCGGCGTCTACGTCAACAGCGGCGTCAACAATTGCTATCAGGAGCGCGTCGTCCAGACCCGCCACGGCCTGCGCGTCCGCGTCGTGAACGTCTGCGCGTACGGGATCTACTGATATCTCGCATTCACGGCAAAGCCCCGATCGCACCGCGATCGGGGCCTTTGCACGTCAAAATTTTCTCACTAGCCGCCCTGACGCTGCCGCCGAAACCAGGCCCAGGTCTCCCGCGTCGTCCTGATGTAGCCGCGGCCACGATGGACGATCTCGCCGTCCACGATTCCGTTCAGCTTTGGCAGGGCGTGGAACGGGATCGAGGGATAGGCGTGATGCTCGACATGGTAGGGCATGTTCCACGCGATCCATTTGACGATCGCGCCGGTGTAGGTGGTGCGGGTGTTCTGGAATGCGCTGCGGGTACGCTCGCAGCCGGTGTGCTCGGCGTAGAGATAGGGCCGCAGGAAGAACTGCCCAATGATCAGCGGCACGATCCAGACCCAGAGCAGCAGCGCCGACGAGAACCACAGCGAAAGCCCAAATAGCGCGACATAGAATCCGGCATAGACGCGCGCCTCGGTCACGATGACCGCACGCTTGTTTTCCGGGATCCAGGGCACGATGACCTTGCCGGTGACGGCATGGCCGAGCATCAGCCGCAGGCGTCCGGCGACCTGAAGCACGCCGCTATAGGCGAGCGCGAGCTGCGTGTCGGATTTCGGTTTGACGCCGACGACCAGCTCGGGGTCCTTGTCCGGATCCTGGGTGTAGCGGTGATGGTCCCAGTGGAACAGGCAGTAATATTCGTAAGGCAATCCGATGATGAAGCCTGAGAGATAGCCGACCACGAGGTTGAGGCCGCGGCTTTTGAACGCAGTCTTGTGCGCGGTCTCGTGCACGGCCATGAACAGGAAGGCGACGAGATAGCCCTGCACCGCCACCAGCGGGAACGTCCAAAGGACACCCCAGGTGGAAGAGACCCTCCAGATCAGCGCGCCGACCAGTACGACCAGGCCGTAATGGCTGAGGCTTTGCGCGGCACCTCTGAGGTTCGACCGCACCGACAATTCGCGCAGCATCGCCGGTGCCAGCGGCTTCAGCCGATGGCCGGAGTCTGAAACGGTTGTGTCAGTCATGATCGGATGCCTGTCCTACTTGCCGAGAAGCTGCGCGATCTCGGCCTTGATGAAGGCCTGATCGCGCGGATTGTTGACGGGGTTGCCGGCACGATGGCCGTGCAGCGACGGGATCGGATGCAGCACCGCAGAGCGCGCATTGACCAGCCGGCCGAGTTCGTCCTCGTTGTCGCGGACGTCGAAATAGCGGTCGGTCGCACCGGGCATCAGCAGCATGTGGGCGTTGATCGCGGCGAGCGCGCGATCGAAATGGCTATCGAAGGTCGTGCAGCGACTGATATCGCCGTTCTGCCAGATCCCGATCTGCGCCAGCAGATCGTTGGCATCGCGCCGGGCAAACGCCGCGTCCCAGGTGCGAACGAGATAGTCGTCCAGCGAGGTGAAGCCTGCTTCGCGCCAGATCTCGTCGCGATAGAAACCGTGCGACATCGCCCAACCCGCGTAGACGCGCCCCATGGCGCGATAGCCTGCGACGGGCTTCTCGACGAAGTGGCCGTCGCGGAAGGCGGGATCTGCGGTCAGCGCGGCCTTCACGCTTTCCAGGAAGACATAATTATAGGGCGCGCAGCGGGCACTGCCGCAGACGACGGCCGCCCGCTCGACTATATCGGGATGCAGCGCCGCCCAGTGATAGGCCTGCATGCCGCCCATCGACCAGCCATAGACCAGGGCAAGCTTCGAGATGCCAAACCGCTCGGTGAGCAACCGATGCTGGACCGCGATGGCATCGTGATAGGTCAGGATCGGGAACGGCGCGGCGGTATTCGAGGGCGAGGACGACAGCCCGTTACCGAACAGATTCGGGATCACGATGAAGTAGCGTGTCGGGTCGAGCACGCCGTCGGGGCCGATCAGCCACTCGGTGTCGGTGTGCTGCGCGCTGAACGAGGTCGGATAGAGAATGACATTGTCCTTGTCCGGACTGAGCGTGCCGTAGGTCTTGTAGGCGAGCTTGAGCGAAGCGACGACGGCCCCGGACCGGAGCGTGACGCCGCCGGCCTCGAAGATCTCGTAGTCGCGCTCCGCCGTCATGGACCGAACTCCCGCTCACGCGGCAAGCGCGCCGCGGAAACAGCGATGCATCGATCATGCCGGTCCCGCAGACGCATCGTCGCGCCACGCTTAATAACTGTACTTATAGTCCATTTATTATGGATCAGCAAGATAAATCCGGTCGCGAGCCGGCTCAGGCGATGGCGGCCAGATAGCGCGCGACAGAGGCCGCGAATGCGGCCTTGGCGCCTGCGGCGATGTTGCGGCCCCACCAGGCGCCGTAGATGCGATCGAACGCCAGCGGCTCAACGGCCGCCGCAATCCGTCGCACCGCGGCGGCATTGAGCGGCATGTAGTTCGGATAGGAGTACATGAAGCTGACGAAGCGGCGATCCATCGTGACCTGCGCGATATCGCCGGTGAGCAGCGCACCCCTGCCGTCCGCACCACTCGCATGGTGCAGCATGGTGGCGCCGGCGAAATGACCGCCGGTGCGCAGCAGCAGCAAATCGTCGGAGATGCGATGGCTGTCGCCGGTCCAGTGCTCGATCGACGCATGCGGACGCGTCACCCATTGGCGATCATCGGCGTGCAAATAGACCGGCACCCCGCCAAACGCCTCGCTCCAATCGGCGAGCGCGCCATAGTAATGCGGATGCGAGATCGCGATCGCCTTCAGCCCGCCGAGTGATCGCACATGCGCGATCGCCTCGGGTGTCGCCAGCGGGACGCAGTCCCACATCAGCCAGCCGTCCGCGAGCGGCACCAGCAGCGCGCGCTGGCCGATGGCAAAGCTTGGCTCGAGCGCGAGGCCGGTCAGGCCGAGATCGTCGTGCCAGACCATGCGGTGACGCTCCGAGAGCGCCTCGCGCGTGAGGAAAGTCTGCCCCTTCCAGCCGACGTATTGCCGCTCGTCCTCGCAAATTTGACAGGCCGCGGGCGGATTTTCGCCATCCGGAAATTGCGCGCCGCAGGTTTCGCAGGTCCAGAGAGGCATGCCGTACTCCCGACAGAGACGATCCAACGTCAATAAGGAATTGCTGGCCGTGATCGCAAGGCCCGCCGCCCGGGCGAAGCCTGGAACCAACCCGATCAGCGCCCGTTAAACTCTCGTCCGCGCCAGAACGATTGGCTGAAAGGATCATGTCCCACCCGCAGTATCCCGGCTAAGACCAATTTTTGGTATCGATGACATCGCGGTCCCCCTCCTCGTCTCGTATCTGGCCCCTGTTCGCTCTCAACTTTTTCATGGCCGACATGCAGTCGGGCATCGGCCCTTTCGTCGGCGTCTTCCTCCAGGAGCGCGGCTGGGCCAGCGGATTGATCGGCACCGCGATGACGATCGGCAATGTCGCGGGCATGCTGATCACGACGCCGATCGGCGGCTTCATCGACGCGAGCCGCAACAAGCGCATGTGGGTCGTCATTCCCGGTATTTGCGTGGTGCTCGCGTCCGCGATCATCCTGATCTCACAGAATTTCTGGGCGGTGACGTTCTCGCAAGTCGCACAATCGCTGGCGAGCGCCGCGATCGTTCCGGCGGTCACCGGCATCACGCTCGGCATCGCCAAGCAGAAGGGCTTCAACGCGCTCAACGGCCGCAACCAGGCGTTCAACCATGCCGGCAACATGGTCGGCGCCGCGCTGTCGGGCTATCTCGGTTACAAGTTCGGCTATGTCTCGGTCTTCGTGCTGGCGGCTGTGTTCGGCGCCATCGCGATCGCCTGCGTGATGATGATCCCGGCCAAGGCGATCGACGATCGCGCCGCGCGCGGCAGCAAGGAGGACGATCCGGACAGCGCGCCGGACGCGTTCACGATGCTGCTCAAGCACCGCGCGCTGCTGGTGCTGGCAACGGCGCTCGCGCTATTCCATCTCGGCAATGCCGCCATCGTACCGCTCTACGGCCTGGCGGCGGTCGCCGAAGGCCAGGCCAACGGCCCGAGCTTCGTCGCGACCACCGTGGTGATCGCGCAAGGCGTCATGATCATCACATCGCTGATCGCAATGAAGGCGGCCAGCAAGCGCAACTACTGGCCCATCATCCTCGTCTCTTTCATGTTCCTGCCCATCCGCGGCGTGCTCGCCTTCTTCGTCACGGGATGGTGGGGCGTCGTGCCGATGCAGGTGCTCGATGGCATCGGCACCGGGCTCCAGACGGTTGCTGTTCCCGGCATGGTCGCACGCTCGCTCAATGGCACCGGCCGCATCAATCTCGGTCAGGGTGCCGTGATCACCGTGCAGGGCATCGGCGCGAGCCTCAGTCCCGCGCTGGGCGGCTGGATCGCGCAATGGATCGGCTACGGCCCGACGTTCCTGCTGCTCGGCGGTTTTGGCCTCGCGTCCATGGCGCTGTGGTTCGCGTTCGGCGCTCACGTGAAGAAGTATTGAGGCGCGAGCTTCAGGTCCCAAAATTCTTCTGGATCGCCTTGTCGAGGGTTTCGCCGCCGACGAAGCGCTGGCGCAGCTCGCGCTTGAGCAGCTTGCCGCTCGGATTCTTGGGCAGGGCATCGACGAAGATGACACGCTTGGGCACTTTGAAATGCGCCATCTGGCCGGCGCAATGCTTGATGACGGCCTCCTCGTCGAGCTTCTCGCCGCTCTTGACCACGACGATCGCAGTCACCGCCTCGATCCAGCGCGGATCGGGCAGGCCTACCACCGCAACCTCCGAGACGGCGGGGATGCGGTAGACCATCTCCTCGACCTCGCGGCTCGCGACGTTTTCGCCGCCCGTCTTGATCATGTCCTTGACGCGATCGACCACGGTGATGTGGCCCTCGTCATCGACGGTGGCGAGATCGCCGGAGTGAAACCAGCCGCCGGAGAACGCCGCCGCCGTCTTGACCGGATCGTTGTAATAGCCCGAGAGCAGATGCGGCGAGCGGTGCACGATCTCGCCGACTTCGCCGACCTTCACATCCTCCATCGAGCTGTTGACCACGCGGGTCTCGACATTGAGCACGGGCTTGCCCGCCGAGCCGGCCTTGCGCAACTGGTCCGCAGGACCCAGCACGGTCGCGAGCGGCGCGATCTCGGTCTGGCCGTAGAAATTCCAGAACTTCACGCTGGGCAGGCGGCGCTGGAGCTCGAGCAGCACCTCCACCGGCATGATCGAGGCGCCGTAATAACCCTTCTGCAAGGTCGACAAATCCGTCTTGTCGAAATTGGGCGAGCGCAGCATCGCGATCCAGATTGTCGGCGGCGCAAAGAACGACGTGATCCTGTGCGTCTGGATCAATGACAGAATGTTGTCGGCCGCAGGCTTGCCCGTGATCACACCGGAGGCGCCGAGATAGATTTGCGGCCCCAGGAACACGTCGAGCTGCGCGCAATGATAGAGCGGAAGCGCGTGCAGGAATTTGTCGTCCACGCTCATGCCGCCGTCGATGATGCAGCTGACATACTGCCACATCACCGCTTCGTGGGTCAGCATCGCGCCCTTGGGCAGCGACTCCGTGCCGCTGGTGTAGACGATCTGCGCGAGATCGCGACTGTCGACCGACGCCTCGAGGTACAAGCCATCGGGGCTGAGGAGATCGTCGAAGGTGGTGAGGCCCGCGGGCGCGGTGGCGGGATCCTCGCCCGGCAGCCAGATCATCTTCTCGACCGCACAATCCCTGGCGCTGGCCGCGCGCGCGGGCTCGACGAAATCGGGGCCGGCCGCGAGCAGCTTTGCGCCAGAGCTCTTCAGGATGAAATTGATCTCGTCCGGATTGAGCATGAAGTTGATCGGCACCAGTACCGCGCCGATCCGGGCCAACGCGAACCGGAGCGCCGCAAAGGCGTGCGAATTGCGCGAGAGCACGGCTACGCGGTCACCCTTTTTCACGCCGAGGCCGAGCAGGCCGCGGCCGAGCCGATTGCAGATCGCGTCCATCTCGGCAAAGGTCCAGCTCACATCGCCGCAGCTCACCGCGAGCTTGCCCGGATCGCGGCCCGCCGCGCGGCGTAGGAGGTCGCCGATGGAATGCTCGCGGGCCTTCGTGATCGTCGCTGCGATGTCGCCGGTCATTTCCGTTCCCCTGAATTTTTTCATTGCGTGAGGGCCGCTCTGAGCACAGGTCAGGCCATTGCATTCACGCGCTTCTTGTTCTTCAAAAGCGTAGTCGGGGCAATCGGCCGCGTCAAATCAGCCAGCGAGCGCGGCGCCGTTACGCAAGAATTGAGCTCAGAGCTTGTGCCCCTTCTGGCGCAGCGCTTCGATCAGGCGCTGCTTCAACTCGTCGGCCGTCTTCTGGCCGACGTCCTGGCCGATCTGCGCGCTTGCCTGGGCCAGCGCGTCCGACTTCTCCAGGAACTTCTTCCCGGCCGGCTGGCCATAGAAGGCCTCGATCTGGCGCAACTCGTCGATGCTGAAGCTCTGGGCATAGAGGGCGGCGACCTGGTCGACCATCGAGGTGAGGGCCGGGGTGTAGATCTCGGAGCCGGGTGCCGTCACCGCGTCATAGTCGCGCTCGATCTCCGGCCTGTCCTGCGCGACCACGGGCCTCAACTTGAGCAGGAGCTGCGGCAACAGCGCGCGATACTGATCCGCGATCTTCAAGGTGACCACCAGCTTGCGCGCCGCGCTCATCGCCTCCGGCGAGGGTGCTTGCGCCGATGCACCCGAGATCAGGAGCAGGAGGGTGCCGGCGATCGTCAACACAAGTCTGGACATAAACTTCTCCGTTGGATCTCTCCACGAAAATGCAGGCCGGCGAACCTCAATGACCCGCGGGCGCCACGGCAGACCTGTCCGCAGGCGCGCGTTCCAGGACGGTGTCGGCCTCCTCGATCTCCGTCACCTTCACGAACAGGTTCGGCACCCGCTCGGTCCGGTCGAGCAGCCAGGCGGCTGCGATCATGATAGCGATGCCTACGACGGAGACCGCGAGCTGCTCCCAGACGCCCTTGGTGTATTGCGTCAGGATCCAGTGCGCCGAGAACGACAGGAAGACGCCGAGGCAGAAGATCGGCAGCGAATGCTGGCCGCAGAGGATCACGGGACGCAGCCAGGCCCCGTGCAGGGTCCGCCATTTGCGCGAGATGAGGTGAGTGACCCAGATCGCCAGCGCCAGGAAATGCGTGAAGCGCAGCATGTCGAGGTCGGTCTTGTCGATCGGGTAGATCGCCTTGATCATCCATTTCGGGATCATGGCTTCGAGCACGGGGACGTGCCAGGTCATCACGATCAGCAGCGCGAAGGCGAGCCAGGCCGCGGCCAGCGCCATCGCCGCCTTGGACCACACCCAGCTTGCGATCTTGTCGATCTGGCCGATGCCGCACCAGGCCGCGAACACGAACATCAGCTGCCAGCAGAACGGGTTGAAGTACCAGTGCGTGCCGGGCGGATAGGAGGCGACGTTCCAGTCGAACCAGCGCGCCAGCACGTAGAGCACCACGGAGCCGGCGAGCGTCAGGTTCGGCCGGCGCACCAGACACCACACGATGAAAGGCGAGGCGAACACCAGCGTGATGTAAAGCGGCAGCACGTCGAGATTGACCGGCTTGTAGCGCAGTGAGAGCGCCTGCCCGATCAGAACGTCCGGATGCTCGAGGAAATTGTGAACGTTGAACTCGTGCTCGTACATGGGATTGTCGAAGCGGCGTGCGGTGCGGGCGATCTGCGCCGTGAACAGCAGGAACAGCATGATGTGGGCGACATACATCTCGACCGCGCGCCGCCACAGCCGCTTCAGTGCGGCGACAAACCAGCCGCCCGCGACGATCGGCCCGTAGATCCAGCCGACCAGATAACCGGAGATGAAGACGAAGAATTCGGCGGCGTCGCTGAAGCCGTAATTGCGCAAGGTCAGCCAGGCCACGACGTCGTGCGGGATGTGGTCGAGGAAGATCATCCACAGACCGATGCCGCGGAAGAGATCGAGCCGCAGGTCGCGCTCGACCGGCGCGAGCAGCGCTGACTGGTCCCGTGTGATCATGGCCCCGCCTCGTTCGGTGGGCGTCGCGCCCTCGCGGCGCCGAAAAATCGGATGCTAAAAAATTGAAATCAAAAGTCGCCTGACCGTGTGGCCAGGGCCGACGGTAGCCGACCTTGCTGCGCGTGCAAGGGCCTAGTCATCGGAGCGGACCGCACCAGCGGGCCCTCCTCCGCGCTGCACCATGGTGGCCCTTCAAAATAAAAGGGCGAAACAACCCCATGCACAGTAGCTAACCCGTTGCGGCGCCTGCTGAATTTATTTGACACGTCGGGCAGATTTCGGCCGTGACGGCGGCCCGGCTGCCGCTGCCGTCAGCTGAGCTCGTCACCCGCCGCCTGCATCTCGTTGAGCATCGCCTCGGCCTTGTGCCGCAGCGGCAGCGCACCGCTCTCGGCGGCGATCGCGATGGTCGCGCGCAGGGCGCCAAGGATGGCCGCCTTGGCCTCCGCATCCGACGGCGGCGTCACCACGGCCTCGCCGAACAGGGCCTCCGCCTCCAGCCCGGAGAACCCCTGTTGCCGCGCGGTGTTGCGCGCCTCGCGCAGCATGTTCTGCGCGGCCTGGACGTCGCCGAGACGGTGGGTGGCGAGCGCCAGATAGATCGAGCTGCGCAGCACCGCCGAGGTATAGCCGACCGCCTTGGCCTCCTCACGCGCTTCCGTCAGCATGCTGCGCGCCCGGTCGAACAGCCCCTGCTCCAGATAAGCCATGCCGAGATGGCAGGCGAGCACCGGCACGAACAGCCGGATGCCGTGCTTCTGCGCCAGGACAAAACCGTCCTCGAGAATGGCCGCAGCCGCCGCCGGCTCGCCGCGGCCGAGCATCAGCCAGCCGCCGCTATAGGCAGCCGCGACGCGGTCGTAGGGGCGACCCGTTTCCTCCGCGATTGCGGCGGCCTGCTGCTGGAGCTGTTCGGCGGCGTCGAACTCACCCATCACGGTGTGTGTGATGCTGTTCATCATGCAGCAGAGTAACAGGGCAGGCTTCGGTGTCGTGCCGAAAGGAGCACTCGGCTCCGGCCCCGCCAGTTGGGCACAGGCTCGCGCGAACAATCCGTCAGCTTCACGATAGCGTGCGGCAAGGAAGTACACTTGGCCCAGACCGTATTGCGCCGCATTGAGCCAACCCGGATTGCCCGCCCCCTCCGCGAGGCGCACGACTTCCTCACCAATCGTAACTGCTTCGAGCGGGGTGCCGTAGAAGTTCTGTGCGGCAGCCATTACGGTCATGGCTGCTACCTTCCGTCCAAGGTCGTTGATCGCGTCGGCGCGGCGCTCAGCCTCCTTGCCAAGATTCAACCAGTCGGCGATCTGACCGGAGGCGATAAACGCCGCACGCGCCTCGATGCGAACATCCACGGCGTTCGCTTCTCTCGAAGGAGAGATCGGGGTCTGATCCAGCGATTTCATCGCGATCTCGAAATAGTCAGCCGCATCGACAAACGCCGACCGCGCAAGACATTTTCGCGCCGAGGCTCTGCCGTAGCTGAACGACTTGGTCCAATCCTTCGCTCGCGTGGCATGATAGCAGAGCTTGTCGGGATCGTCGGCTCCAATCTCGCCGTCTTCCAAGGCCGAAAGAATGCGCGCATGAATGTCTTCGCGCGCCCTTTCGACCATGGAGTCGTAGGTCACCTGCCGGACCATTTCATGCCGGAATTCCAGCGCATCTTCCAATTCGCTGTCGATCCTGACCAGTAGCTCGGCGCGATCGAGTGCGACGAGGCATCCCTGCAAAACATCCTCGGGCAGGGCCGCGATCTTCCGCAGCATGACTTCGCTCGATCTCGGCCCCAGACTGGCGGCGATCTGCAAAACGGACCGTTCCTGCTTCGACACCCGATCGAGGCGTGCTGCAATCACGCCTTGGATACTTGTGGGAATGCCGAGTTCGTCGATCGGACGCACGAGTGCGAGGTCGCCCCATTGGCCACGTAGCGTGCCGCTGTCCTTCAATCCGCGGCAGACCTCCTCAATGAACAGAGGAACGTTGGCGGTATGAGAAATGATCCGGCTCTTCAAATCCGCGTTGGTTTCGGAGGAGCCGAGCATGTCTGCCAGCATGGCGAGCCCCGAATCGTCGTCGAGGGGCCGCATTGCGACGATCTCGGCCTGACAGCGCGCAATCCAGACCGGCATGCCATTTGGCCGGGAGGTGAAAAGCACGAGAAGGCCGGCCGCCTGCAACGACGCGATGGCAGCCACGACGCCGTCGCTCGCCCGGTCGATCCAGTGCAGATCCTCCAGCAGGAGCACCGTTCGCCCGCGATTTGCCAGGCTTCCGGCGATGGCACAGCTTGCATCGGAGATGGCTCGTCCCCGTGCATGAGGCTCCAGTTCATCCCAATGCGAATTCGATATAGGGAGATCGAGCACTGCATCGAGCGCACTTTGCTGAATCGATGGCAGCCCCTGTCGAATATCTCCCGGGCTGTCCGGCTCCCTTGCCGCGTCCATGGCCGACAGCAAAATCCGCTTGAGGGTGCTGAAGGGGGCACCCTGGAGATTCGGGCTGCACTCAGCATCGATCAACCGCCAGCCATCGGCCTTGAGCTGCTGGGCAAACTCGTGCGCCAGCCGCGACTTGCCGATACCAGCATCACCCAGCAGCAGCACTGTCTGCCGGCTTGTCGCGGCGCTTCCCGCGCTGCGCTCCAGCAGCGCGCGCTCGGTCGTGCGATCGACGAAACGGGAGACGCTGCGAGCCCTTCGCACCCGCCAGCTTGACAGGTCGCTCGCGCCCACGATCCGATAGACCGGCACGGGTTGGCTGAAGCCGCGCAGTGATTTTCCTCCCAGGGATTCAAAGCGGACATGCCCGTCGGCGAGCTTCTGGCAAGCCTCGGAGACGCAGATCTGGTTCGCCTCAGCCGTCGCCTCCAGCCGAGCGGCCAAATGCTGGGCCGCGCCGCCGATCTCGTAGACCTTGGAGAACTCGCTGGCGACCATGTAGGCAACGACATGGCCGGAGTGGAGACCAACCCGGACCTGAAGCCCGGGATCACCAAGGCTCGCGACGCGCCGAACCAATTCTATCGCAGCGTGGCAGGCCAAGGGCGCATGATTGTCGTCCGCAATGGGGGCACCGAACACGGCGGCAAGGCCGTCGCCCAATTCCTTGCTGACGATACCGCCGAACTGCCGAACCGCCCCCCTCATAGCGGCCAAAGCTGGCTCCAGGCGCGAGACCGCCTCCTCCGGATCGAGCTCTGCAACAAGCCCGGTGGAATCGACGACATCGGCCCGGAGAATTGTGACAAACCGTCGTTCACTGTCGGGATCGGAGCGGCGCACGCCTGCACCGCAATTGGGGCAGCGGCTGTCGCTTGCTTCGATCGTCGACTGACATGCCGTGCAAAGCATTCCGTGCTCTCAAGACCTTGCAGCGGGACGGTCGGTAGGCCACTGCGAACGATGGCGACAGGATCGCCTATGAAAACCCGCTTAGCAACGGGGCATGCGATGCATCCCAGACAAAGCGCCCCCAGAAACGGTTGCTGATCTGGACGATTCACAGTCCTGGGTGGTAGCTTGCCAAAAGCCGCGCGAAGAAGATGCTACGAGTAACGGGCACAGGCTCGTGTTCTAACCGTCAAGCTTCGCAGAGCTGCATATTTCCCAGGGAAGCCAAGCATTGATTGAGGGACAAAATACATGGGCATGAGAGTTTACACGGGTAAGCCATTTAAGGACTTGATGAATGGTAATTACTATCCATTGGAGAACATGAAGAAGAGCGTAAAGAAGCTCAAAGCCTCGGAAAATATCCATCTCCCGACATTGGAATACGGCCAGTATCACCTGATTTTGACGCCGAAGAGCAAGTGGCCGCAGGGCAGCGCGAAGCACTGGCACAAGGAGAAGGGCCGTGCGCGCGTCGACCTCACCTTCCAACCGAATACCACGCCGCTGTCGAAGGACGAGCCGGACGTGATTCCGCTGACGCGATGTGCCTTGCTCGATGCCTGTGTCCGGAAGTGCTTCAACTCGGAGCCTCCGATTCCGATGAAGACCAACATCATCACGCATGCGTCGACGGATCGTAACGCCGATCGGCACGAGATCCGGCTGGAGTGGGAGTACGAGGCCGACAGCAAGACGCCCAAACTGCTCAATTTGACGATGGTCTGTCCGCACAAGCCACCCAAGTCCTGACCTCTGGTCGGACCCGACAGTTCGACAACAAGGAAGGTCCGTTGTCGCCGCCCCCTCGCCCAGTCGCGAATACGCTGCTCGACGGACCGATCCTGCGGACGCTGCTCTCGCTCGCCTGGCCGAACGCGCTCGCGTTTTCGGCCGGCACCTTGGTTGCGATCGCGGAAACCTCCTATATTGGGAAACTCGGGATCGAAGCGCTGGCAGCAATGGCGCTGGTGTTTCCCTGCGTGATGCTGACCATGAGCATGTCGGGCGCGGCGATGGGCGGCGGTGTGGCGTCGGCCATTTCCCGCGCGCTCGGCGCGGGTGACCGCGACCGGGCGGAGAGCCTGGCCACGCACGCACTGCTGATCGCCGTCTTCTTCGGCCTGGTTTTCACGCTTGGCATGCTCATCGGTGGCCGGCAACTGCTGGAGTTGCTCGGCGGCAAGGGGGATGTGCTGGCGCTGGCAGTCGCCTACAGCCAAGTGTACTTCGGCGGAGCCGTGCTCACCTGGCTGGTCAATATTCTAGCCGGCGTCCTGCGCGGCACCGGCAACATGAAATTGCCGTCGCTGATGATCGTCAACTCTGCGATCTTGCAGATCATCCTTGGCGGAACGCTAGGTCTTGGTCTCGGACCCGTACCCCAATTCGGGATGCCGGGGGTCGCGACAGGGTCGTTGATCGCGTATTCGATCAATATTGCGATTATGAGCTGGTACCTGTTCTCCGGCCGGGGTCGCATCATTCCCCGGCTGAATGGGTTTCGTATGCGGTGGCCGTTGTTTGCCGACATCCTCAAGGTCGGCGTGGTCGGCTGCTTCTCCCCACTGCAAAATACGCTGACGAACCTCGTCTTGACTCACATGCTTGCCGTGTTCGGCACCGCGGTCCTCGCGGCTTATGGCATCGGCGCGCGCCTGGAATACGTGCTGGCGACCATCGCCTTCTCTGTTGGCATCGGCTCGGTGCCGATGATTGGCGTTGCAATCGGCGCGGGACGCATCGCGCGTGCCCGCCGGATCGCCTGGACGACCGGCCTCGTGGCACTGGTTGTTATCGGGACGCTAGCGTGCGCGGTTGCTCTCTTCCCCGGACCGTGGGTTAGTCTCTTCACGGACGACGCCGAGGCGGGCACCGCCAGCCGGCAATTTCTCCGCACCGTCGCTCCGTTCTATGCCTTCATCGGGCTTGCCTCGGCGATGTATTTCTCGTCGCAGGGTGCCGGGAATGTGCTCGGTCCAGTGCTCGCGCAGACCGCACGGCTGCTCTTCATCGTGCTTGGCGGCTGGTATCTGGTCTCGCAGACGGCAACGACCGAGAGCTTTTTCTCGCTCACGGCTGCTTCAATGATGTTGCTGGGCCTCCTTTCCTCCGCCGCAGTTGCGTTTACACGCTGGGGGCCTCGCAATGCCGATGCGAAAGGCCCGCTGACCTTGGCCGGTGCGGCCGACAAATAAGAGCGCAAGACATGCACAGTGAGACGCTCTCAGATTGCTTTCGTTGACGCCACATCTTCGCGAATGATAGCGTTCGCAGGTAAGCTTGGGGGCACAAGCGTGGCTCGTCGTTGAGCTCGCTGCCGTGGAATACTTGCCAGTATCTGTGCCAGTACGCGGCGAAAAATCGAGAGCGATCAATGGGCGCAATCTACGACGATCAAAAGTACAAAGACCTGATGAACGGCAACTACTATCCGCTCGAGAACATGAAGCGGAGCGTTGCCAGGCTTAAGGCCTCCAAGCAGATCGACATCGAGACGATGGAATACGGCCAGTATCAGCCGATCCTGTCGCCGCTGGAGACATGGCCGAACGGCAGCGGCAAGGTGTGGTTCAAGGCACTCGGCCATGCCCGCCTTCAGCTCACCGCCCAGCCCAACACAACGCCGCTGTCAAACGACGAGCGCGTCGTGGTCCCGCCGACGAAATGCGCATTGCTGGATGCGTCCATCCGCAAGTGCTTCAACTCGGAGCCGCCGATCCCGATGAAGGCCGACATCCGGCAACACCAGAAGGACGACGCCAATTCCGACCAACACGAGATTCGTCTGATCTGGGAGTACGGCAATGGCGAGGACCACGCGCCGACGTTGCTCAATCTGACCATGGTCTGCCCCCATGCAGCCAAGCCGCGACAGGCGGATGCCTCAGCCGAGGCCCGGCAGGAGCTCTCCGAAAAGTAAGACGCACTCTGGCGGCAACGCCATCCGATCTGGCGCGGGCTGGCACTTTGCGGCCCGTGCTTTTTTTGTGCGTGCTTTCGAAGGACGCTGAATCACGAGACCACGCCTCCCCACCAGCAAATGCTCGGCGCGACGTCGAGCAAGGCGCGGCATGATTTCCTCGGCAGTGCCGGCGAAACGACGCTCGCCTGCCGGCGACTACGGGGACAGTGCACTCAATAGCGGTTGTCGAAATCGCAATGGCTGCCACGTCCGAGTTCGGCGCTGTCGGCGCAACGCTCAACCACCTGAGGCAGCCGCAAGGGATTCGCCGGAGCCCGTGACACTCACGCACGGCTCCCCCAAAACAAAAATGGCCCGCTTCAAGCGGGCCATTTTCGGATCGGGACCGGTAAGGTCCGAACTTGGTTGCGGGGATAGGATTTGAACCTATGACCTTCAGGTTATGAGCCTGACGAGCTACCGGGCTGCTCCACCCCGCGTTAACCGTTGCTTTGCCTTCGTGAAAGTGCCGGGGACGATGAATGAAGGGCCGGCGCTGTTCGCGTGGCTTGCTTCGTCCGTCCCGAAGGCTTCCTTGGAAGGCAACCCCGGGCAAAGCCCGTTGGGTGCGGGCGGTATGTACCAACCCGGGGTGGCTTTGGAAAGGGCTGCGGGGACGTTTTTTTCGACTTTATGACAGCGCGGTGGACGAATTTGCGGCCTGTTTGGCCCGCCCTTGCCAGAAGTTCCACAAGGGGCCAGCTTGCGGCCACAAAACCAGGCGGAAACGCCACTTCGAAGGGGAGAACGCCATGGACCACGCCTTGGACGGCCCCTCCGATCGCCCCCCGACGAGCGCCCCGCTTCGGGCTCTCGAAGACGCCTGCCATGCCATGGTCGCGCGGTCGCGGGCCGAGCCGGCGCCTGGCCTTGCCGAGCGGCTCGACCGGCTGGCGCGGCTGCGCACTGTCGTCGCCGACAACGAGGAGCGCTTCCGGCAGGCGATCTCGGCGGATTTCGGCCACCGCTGCGCGGTCGAGACCAATATCGCCGAGACCATGATGGTGTTCTCCGAGATCCGTCATGCGACCAAGCACCTCAAGAGCTGGATGGCGCCGCAGCGCGTTTCGACGGCGCTGCAATTTTTGCCCGCGCGCAATCGGCTGATGTCGCAGCCGCTCGGCGTCGTCGGCATCATCGCGCCCTGGAATTATCCGCTGCAGCTGACGCTCGCGCCCGCGATCGGCGCGCTCGCCGCCGGCAACCGTGTCATCATCAAGCCGAGCGAACACGTCGCCCATTTCTCAGCGCTGCTGAAGGAGGCGGTCGCCGCGCGGTTCGATGCTGCGGAGTTGCTCGTCACCGGGGTCGAGGACGAGGTCGCGAAGGCCTTCGCACACCTGCCGTTCGATCATCTGGTGTTCACCGGCTCGACCCGGGTCGGGCGGCTGGTGGCGGAGGCCGCGGGGCGCAATCTGACGCCGGTCACGCTCGAGCTCGGCGGCAAGTCGCCTGTTATCATCGACGCCTCGGCCGACCTCGAAGAGGCCGCCGAACGCATCGCCTACGGCAAGCTGCTCAATGCCGGGCAGACCTGCATCGCGCCGGACTATGTGCTGGTGCCCGAGCGCGCGTTGCAGGCCTTCGCCGAAAAAGTGCGCGCGCAGATGCGGCGCATGTTCGGCACCGATCCCGCCAACGAGGACTACACCTCCGTGATCTCCGACCGGCATTATGCCCGGCTGGAAAATCTCGTCGCGGATGCGGCACGTCGCGGCGCCAAGATCCTGCAGCCGGCGAAGCCGGACGATCCGAACTGGAAGGCGCACCGCAAATTCCCGCCGACGCTGATCGTGGGCGCGACCGCAGACATGGCGGTCATGCAGGAGGAGATTTTTGGCCCCGTGCTCCCCGTGCTCGGCTATCGCGAAGCGGCCGACGCCATCGCCTTCGTCAACGCCCGCGATCGGCCGCTGGCGCTGTACTGGTTCGGCAAGGACCGCGTTGCGCGCGACGAGGTGCTGGCGCGCACCATCTCCGGCGGCGTCACCGTCAACGACTGCCTGTTCCACTTCGCGCAAATCAACCAGCCGATGGGCGGCGTCGGCGCATCCGGCACCGGCGCCTATCACGGCGAATGGGGCTTTCGCACCTTCAGCAAGCTGAAGCCGGTGTTCTATCGCTCGAAGTTCAACCGCCTCGCCGACCTGTATCCGCCCTACGGCGGCAAGATCGCGCGGCTGGAGAAGATGATGCGGTTCATGTCGTAGGTTTCAACACCCGTCATTGCGAGCGCAGCGAAGCAATCCAGAATCCCTCCGCGGCAAAAGTCTGGATTGCTTCGCTGCGCTCGCAATGACGAGAAGAAGAATGCAAGGGGGGAAACATCAGTGACGGACACATTCGATTTCGTCGTCGTGGGCGCGGGCTCCGGCGGCTGCGCGGTGGCGGGGCGGCTGTCGGAGGATGCGGGGACATCCGTGGCGCTGCTCGATGCCGGCGGACGGAACGACAATTGGCGGATCACCACGCCGTTCGGACTGGCTTTGCCCTACAAGGCGGCGAATTGGGGCTTCGATACCGTGCCGCAGAAGGGATTGAACGGCCGTATCGGCTATCAACCGCGCGGCAAGGGGCTCGGCGGATCCTCGGCGATCAATGCCATGGTCTACATCCGCGGCAACAAATGGGACTACGACCACTGGGCCTCGCTCGGCAATGCCGGCTGGTCGTATGCGGACGTGCTGCCCTATTTCAAGCGCTCGGAGAACAACGCCGATTTCGACGGCGCGTATCATGGCAAGGGCGGCCCGCTGCATGTCAACAGACTGCGCGCGGACAATCCGATCCACGACATCTTCCATCAGGCCGCCCGCGAGGCGCAGTTCCGCATCCGCGAGGACTTCAATGGAGACGACCACGAAGGGCTCGGCAGCTACCAGGTGACGCAGCACAATGGCGAGCGCTGGAGCGCGGCGCGCGCCTATCTGCATCCCCACATGGATAAGCGCGCCAATCTGCGTGTCGAGACGGGAGCGCATGCCACGCGCATCCTGTTCGAAGATGGGCGCGCGGTCGGCATCGAATATGTCCAGGGCAAGCAGACAAAGCAGCTGCGCGCCCGCCGCGAGGTGATCCTCGCCTCCGGCGCGTTCCAGTCACCGCAATTGCTGATGCTGTCGGGCATCGGCGACGGCGAGGCGCTTGCCGCGCACGGGATCGGCGTCGTGCATCACCTGCCGGGCGTGGGACGCAATCTGCAGGATCATCCGGATTTCGTGTTCGTCTACGCCTCCGACTACCCGCACTTCGTCCACTCGTCGCTCGGTCGGCTGCCATCCCTGCTCCGCGCCATCCAGCGATACCGCCGGGACCGGCGCGGACTGATGACCACCAATTTCGCCGAGTGTGGCGGCTTCCTGAAGACCCGAGCCGACCTCGACGTGCCCGACATCCAGCTGCACTTCATCATCGCGATGCTCGACGATCACGGCCGCAAGAAGCACAAGGAGGCGGGCTTCTCATGCCATGTCTGCCTGTTGAGGCCGAAGAGCCGTGGCAGCGTCTGGCTGAAAAGCGCCGATCCGCTGGCGGCGCCGATGATCGATCCGAATTTTCTGGGCGAAGCGGAGGATCTCGAGACGATGGTCGCGGGCTTCAAGACCACGCGACGGCTGATGGAGACGCCCGCGATGCGCGCGTTGCAGAAGAAGGACATGTTCACGTCCGATGTGAGAACGGACGACGACATCCGCGCCATCCTGCGCGCGCGTGTCGACACCGTCTATCACCCCGTCGGCACCTGCAAGATGGGCACCGACGCGATGGCCGTGGTCGATCCGGCGCTGAAGGTGCACGGCGTCGAGGGCCTGCGCGTCGTCGACGCCTCGATCATGCCGACACTGATTGGCGGCAATACCAATGCGCCGACCATCATGATCGGGGAGAAGGCGGCGGATATGATCAGGGCGGAGATGCGGTAGCTCTTCTCCCTCTCCCCGCTTGCGGGGAGAGGGTTGGGGTGAGGGGGAGCCTCCGCGAGGACGGAAGCAGTCGAATATGCAGAGACTCCCCCTCACCCGCATCGCATCTTCGATGCGATGCGACCTCTCCCCGCAAGCGGGGCGAGGTGAAGAAAGAGCTCAATTCAGCAAGAACCCGCCGTCCACCGTCACCACGCTCCCGGTCATGTACCGCGAGGCCTTCGAGGCCAGCAGCAAAATCGCGCCGTCGAGATCGGACTCGGCGCCGATGCGGCGCTGGGGAATGCGCTTGGTCAGGCGCTCGCCCGGCGGCGTCGACCAGAACGCGTGGTTCATTTCGGTGTCGATATAGCCGGGTGCCAGCGCGTTGACGCGGATGTTCTGCCCCGCAAGCTCCAGCGCCATCGCCTTGGTTGCCTGGATGATGCCGGCCTTGGAGATCGCGTAGGGCGACAACGCCTTCAGCACGCCGGTGCCGAGCACGGACGCGATGTTGACGATGTTGCCTGCCTGCTTGCGCGCGATCATGCGGCGCGCGATCTCGGTCGCGAGGAAATAGGCGCCCTTGAGATTGGCGCCGATCACCGCGTCCCAATCGGCCTCGGTCTGCTCGGTCGCGAGCTTTTCGATGGCGATGCCGGCATTGTTGATCAGCACCGTGACGGGGCCGAGCGCGGCTTCCGCTTCATCGACGGCCCGGGCGATCGATGCCGTGTCGGTGACGTCGAGTGCGACGGCGGCGGCACGGCCGCCTTTGCCGCGGATCTCGTCTTCCAGGCTCTTCAGCTTGTCGGTCTGCCGCGCCGCGAGCGCGACGGCCGCACCATGTGCCGCCAACACCCGGGCAAATTGCCGCCCCAGCCCCTGGCTCGCACCTGTGACGAGGATGGTTTCCTGACTGACGTCGAATAGGTCTGACATGACGCTTTCCTTGACGCTTTATTGGGCTTTGCAGCCATCAATACAGACGATTTTAACGATCTGAAACCGGAATGATCGGTTCTGCGTTCACTCGTTCCATGGCAGGCTCCCGCGCATGAACAGTTTCGATCTCGCCGTCTATGCGGCGTTCGCCATCGCGATCGGCTTCGGTTTCAGGACCGGCCTGCTCGGCAGCGCCATGACGATCCTCGCCTATCTCCTTGCCGCTCCCATCGCCGTCGCGCTGATGCCGCTGATCGTCCCGCAAATCGCGGGCAATCCGAACGCGCCGCTGCTGCAGAACTGGATCTGGTTCTTCGGCATCTTCGTGGTGGTCGGCATGCTGTTTGGATATCTCGGCCGGCTGGCGCTGAGCGACACGATACGGCAGGCCGGCATTGGCGACCGGCTCGGAGGCGCCGCGCTCGGCGCCATCAGGGTCGGCCTCGTCGCCACCACCTTGGTGCTAGTGTTCGACCAGATCGTGCCAGCCAACCGCCAGCCGCCGTTTCTCGCCGGCTCGCACCTGCGGCCGCTGTTCTCGATGGTGGGCCAGATGGGCTTCAAGTCGCTGCCGCCGGAGGCGGCCTCCGCGATCGACCGCCTCAAGCAGGAGCGGCGCATCTGATCCGGCGCATTTGCATCGCCGCGCAAGCGTGCATGCATTTTGATGCGAGCCAATCCCTTATCAGCGGCGCCAAGGTTGGCTAGAATAGCGGCTGTAAAAACCTGCATGACATTACGGGAGTGAAACAGTGGATCTTGGGATCAAAGGTCGCCGCGCCATCGTCTGCGCATCCAGCAAAGGCCTCGGACGCGCCTGCGCCATCTCGCTGGCCGAGGCCGGCGTTCACGTCACGCTGACCGCGCGCGGCGCCGAGGCCCTGAAGAAGACGGCCGACGACATTCGCAAGGCCTATCCTGATGTGACCGTCACCGAGATCGTCGGCGACATCACGACGCCGGCGGGCCGCGAGGCCGTGCTGAAGGCCTGCCCCGAGCCGGATATCCTGATCAACAATGCCGGCGGACCTCCGCCCGGCGATTTCCGCAACTGGACCCGCGACGACTGGATCAAGGCGATCGACGCCAACATGCTGACCCCGATCGAGCTGATCAAGTCGACCGTGGACGGCATGATGGCGCGCAAATTCGGCCGCATCGTCAACATCACCTCGGCCGCGGTGAAGGCGCCGATCGACATTCTCGGTCTCTCCAACGGCGCGCGCGCCGGCCTCACTGGCTTCATCGCCGGCCTGTCGCGCAAGACCGTGATCAACAACGTCACCATCAACGGCCTGCTGCCGGGCCCGTTCGAGACCGACCGCCTCCGCAGCACCGCGAAGGGGGAATCCGAGAAGCGCGGCATCACGCCGGACCAGGTTCTAGCCGAGCGCGCCAAGCTCAATCCCGCGGGCCGCTTCGGCGATCCCGACGAGTTCGGCTACGCCTGCGCCTTCCTGTGCGGCGCCAAGGCCGGCTTCATCACCGGGCAGAACCTTCTGCTCGATGGCGGAGCCTTCCCGGGAACCCTGTGAGGGCGGTCTGGTACGAGGAGACAGGACCGGCGACGGACGTCCTCACCTATGGTGAGATGGCGACGCCGGTCGCAGGTCCAGGCGAAGTTCGCATTCGCCTGGAAGCCTCCGGCGTCAATCCGGCCGATGTCGGCCGGCGCGGGGGCAGCTATCGCGCCAAGGAATTTTCGCGCGTCATTCCGAACAGCGATGGCGCGGGCTTTATCGACCAGACCGGCGATGGCGCGACACGGTTCAAGATCGGCGACAGGGTCTGGCTGTTCAACGGCCAGCGTAACGGCCGCGCCTTTGGCACCGCGGCCGAACATATCGCGCTTGCCGAGCATCTGGTGACGCCGCTGCCGGACAACCTCTCTTTTGCGGAAGGCGCGACGCTGGGCATTCCCGCCATGACCGCGTGGTGCTCGCTATTTGCGGACGGACCGATCGTTGGCAAGACCGTGCTGGTCACCGGCGGCGCGGGTGCAGTCGGGCATTACGCCGTGCAACT
The DNA here is from genome assembly GCF_055807455.1 of Bradyrhizobium sp. Kon58. NCBI lineage: Bacteria > Pseudomonadati > Pseudomonadota > Alphaproteobacteria > Hyphomicrobiales > Nitrobacteraceae > Bradyrhizobium > Bradyrhizobium sp. Kon58. The sequence goes on along the minus strand of NZ_JBVVOT010000009.1, from coordinate 98,683 downwards.
CGCAAAATGGGGCGGCGCGCAGGTGATCGCGACCGTCAGCTCGGCGATGAAAGGCGAGCAGGCGCGACAGGCTGGTGCCGATCTCGTGGTCAATTACAGGGACGAAGATGTCGTTGCCAAGGCGATGGCCTTCACCGACGGACGCGGGGTCGACCAATTGGTCGATGTCGATTTCGGCGGCAACATCGCGACGACCCTGAAATTGATGGCAATGAATTCGACAATCGCGGTCTACGCCACCAACGGCAACCGAACGCCGACCGTGCCGATGCGCGAGTTGATGGAGAAGTGCATCACGCTCCGCTCGCTCGTCCTGTTCGCGCTACCGCCAGCGCTGCTTGCGGCGGCGCAGGCCGACATCTCGAAATGGCTGGCAGCGGGGCCACGAATCCACAATGTCGCGACGCAGTTTGCGCTGTCGGAGACGGCGCAAGCCCATGTCGCCGTCGAGAAAGGCGACAAGCTCGGCACCGTGGTCGTTGACTGCGCGCGCTGATATCGGCCGGGATCACCGCTGTTGCTTGGTGGGCTCGTCTTCGTCCCGCTGGCTCGGACTGGATGAATCGGCGACTGGGTTTCCGTCGGTCCAGTCGACGCCGAATTCTTCGAGCCCGTCGGCGAGCAGATCGCCCAGCATCGGCTCACCCAGCAGATAATGCGCCGTTTCGCGCCGGGGACTGCGATACTCCGCACGCGCCTCCACCGCGCGTGCACGCAGATCGTCCCAATCGTCGAGCGTGCCGTCGCCGCGGCCGAGCCAGGTCAGCGCGACGAGATCGATCTGCTCGTCCTCATTCATGGCCACAATGAAGCTTCCGAGTTCGTTGACCACCGGATCGGAGCCGTCATCCTCGAGGACGTCGACCGCATCGTCATCCGTCGCATTCGAGCCGGAATCCGGATCGGAATCCGCCTGCTTGACGTCGAATTCACGCGCCTTTTCGATGATGAAGGCGACCTTCTCCGCGGAGATTGCGAGCTCTGGCATGGCTGGGCCTTTTGCTTTCCCTTGGGTTCCCGCGATAACGCCGCACCGCGTCAGATGATCCATTGCGCCTGACGGCGAAACTGCGCATGTTCCCCGCCAAAGCAAGAACATGAGGATGCGCCGGATGCAGTGGAAGGTCGGCAGGGTCAAAATCACTGAGGTCGTGGAATTGGAGACGGTCGGCTCGACCCGCTTCATTCTGCCCTTGGCGAGCAATGCAGAAATCCAGAAGCTGCCTTGGCTGATCCCCCATTTCGCCACGGAAGAGGGCCGGCTGAAAATGTCGATCCATTCGCTGGTGGTGGAGACGCCGACGCGCCGCATCGTGGTCGACACCGGCCTTGGCAACGACAAGCAGGGCCGCAACGTCCCGACCTGGAACAATCGCGCCACGCCGTTCCTGGAGACGATGATTGCGGCGGGCTTTCCGCCCGACAGCATCGATACCGTGCTGTGCACGCATCTTCATGTCGATCATGTCGGCTGGAACACGAAATGGGTCGACGGCAAATGGGTGCCGACCTTCCCCAACGCGCGCTATGTCTTCGGCAAGACCGAGTATGAGCATTGGCGCGACCATTCCACCGAGACGGACAAGTGGGCCGTGTTTGCCGATTCCGTGAAGCCGATCGTCGATGCCGAACGGGCCGAGTTGATCCAGAGCGACCACCGGCTCAGCGACGAGATCAGCATGATCCCGACCCCCGGCCACAGCCCCGGGCATATGAGCATTCTGATCCAGTCGGACGGCGAGCAGGGACTGCTGACGGGCGATGTCGCCCATCATCCCTGCCAGATGGCGCATCTCGGCTGGTCGTCAACTGCGGATTCCGACCAAAGCCAATCTGCCGCGACGCGGCGCGAATTGTTCGGCCGGTTTGCCGATACCCCGACGCTGGTGATCGGCGGGCATTTTTCGGCCGGGCACATCAAGCGGGACGGGGACGCGTTCAGGTTCGAGGCGCTGGCCTAGGCCTTGTGCCCCGGACGAACCTCCCGAATTGAGGAGGCTGCAATGCGCCCCTCTCTGAGCGGTTGAATTTCCCGCCGCCCTGTTCCATGAAGCTGTTCAACCGATCGGTCCAGTCCAGGGAGAAACGAGAATGAAGCTTGTTCGTTATGGCGAGAAGGGTGCGGAAAAGCCCGGCCTGATCGACAAATCCGGCCAGTTGCGGGACCTGTCAGCGCATCTGAAGGACCTGACCGGCGAGGCTTATTCGCCCGAGAGCCTGAAGAAGCTGGCGGCGCTCGATCCGGCCTCGCTGCCCGCCGTCTCCGGCAAGCCGCGGTTCGGCGCCCCCGTCACCGGCATGTCGAAATTCGTGGCGATCGGCCTCAACTACAGCGACCACGCCAAGGAGACCGGCGCGGAGATCCCGAGCGAGCCGATCATTTTCATGAAGGCCAACACCTCGCTGTCCGGCCCGAACGACGCCGTCGAGAAGCCGCGCGGCTCGACCAAGCTCGACTGGGAAGTCGAGATCGCCGCGATCATCGGCACGCGCGCAAAATACGTCTCGGAAGCCGACGCCCTCAACCACGTCGCCGGCTACTGCGTCTGCAACGACGTCTCCGAGCGCGCCTTCCAGATCGAGCGCCTGGGTCAATGGACCAAGGGCAAGTCGCACGACACGTTCGGCCCGCTCGGTCCCTGGCTCGCCACCAAGGACGAGATCAAGGACGTGCAGAACCTGCCGATGTGGCTCGACGTCAACGGCCAGCGCCGCCAGACCGGCTCGACCAAGACCATGATCTTCTCGATGGCCAAGTGCATCTCCTATGTCTCGCAGTTCATGACGCTGCTGCCGGGCGACATCATCACGACGGGCACCCCGCCCGGCGTCGGCCTCGGCATGAAGCCGCCGACCTTCCTCAATGTCGGCGACGTCATCACGCTCGGCATCGAGGGCCTCGGCGAGCAGCGCCAGGAGATCGTCGCGGCGTAAGCCGCCGCCCTCACTACTGCCACATCGTCATTGCGAGCGAAGCGAAGCAATCCAGAGATCGTCCGGCGGAGACAGCCTGGATTGCTTCGTCGCTTCGCTCCTCGCAATGACGAAGCAAAACTTTCATTTTTTGGATACTCGCCATGAAGCTCACCTTCTCCCCCGCCTCGCCCTTCGCCCGCAAGGTGCGCATCGCCGCGATCGAGCTCGGGCTGATCGACAAGATCGAGTTCACGCCGGCAGCCGTCGCGCCGGGCACGGCCAACGAGGACTATTCGAAGATCACGCCGCTGAAAAAGCTGCCGGTGCTGATCACCAATGATGGCGATGTTATTTTGGACTCCTACGTCATCGTCGAATATCTCAACGAGATGGCCGGCGGCAGCCTGATCCCGGACTACGGTCCGCGGCGCTGGAAGGCCAAGACCAATCATGCCCTGATCAACGGCATGCTCGATTCCATGCTGCTGTGCCGCTACGAGAAGATGGTGCGGCCGCAGGGCCTGCAATGGCAGGCGTGGTCGGACGACCATTGGAATCGGGCCTGGACCGGCATGGCGCGCTTCGAGAATATGCCCGAAGTGCTGAACGGCCCGTTCGACATCTCGCAGATCGGCCTCGTCTGCGTGCTCGGCTATGCCGACTTCCGCTTCGCCGATTGCGGCTGGCGCAAAGCCTATCCGAAGCTCGACGCCTTCCACCAGAGGATGCTGGAACGGCCCTCGGTGAAAATCTCGGTGCCGCCAGCGGCGTAGTATCGCGACGGCGGGGAGAAGGATGATGCGCGATCGCTTCCCCCGCCTCTGCATTCTCGGCGCGAGCCTCATGCTCGCGTTGACCGTCTCAACCACTTCCGTGCAAGCCGACGGCATGGTGCCTGGACAGCGAACCCTCGCCTGCGAACCGCCATCGTCAGCCGACGACGGCTGGACGACTGCGTCGCCCGACAGCGTCGGCATGGACGGCGCGCAACTCTGCGGCATCGCTGCACGACTCGGGCAACGCGCGACTTCGGTCCATTCGGTTGTCGTCGCGCGCCACGGCAAGCTCGTCTTCGAGCAATACTTCGCCGGCTACGACCAACCCTGGGGACAACCGGAAGGCCAGCGCGAATTCACCGCGACGACGAGGCACGACATGCGCTCGGCATCGAAGAGCGTCGTTTCGCTGCTCGTCGGCATCGCGATCGATCGCCAGCTGATCGAAGGCGTCGACGAGCCTGTGCTGAAATTCTTTCCCGACCATCGGGCGGTGAAGCAGACGGGCTGGGAGGTCATCACGCTGCGCCATCTGCTGACGATGTCCTCGGGAATGAAATGGGACGAGGCGCGGGGCTGGACCGATCCGAACAACGACGAGCCGCATCTCGGCTTTGAGGTCGATCCGATCGGCTATGTGCTCGCAAGGCCGGTCGCAGCGCCGCCGGATGTGCTCTGGACCTATAATGGCGGCGGGACTGAACTGCTCGGCAACATCCTCGAACGCGTCTCGGGCAAGCCGCTGGAGGCGTTTGCGCGCGAGGTGCTGTTCCAGCCGATCGGAATCACCGATTTCGAGTGGAAGGCCTACCCGAAGAACGGCAAGATCGCGGCGGCCGCCGGCCTGCGCTTGCGTCCGCGAGATGCCGCCAAGCTCGGCCAGCTCGTGCTCGATCGCGGCCGGTGGAACGGCCAGCAAATCGTCTCCGCCGATTGGATTGCACAATCGATCGCACCGCGCTTCCAGGCGATCGGCTTTTTCGGCGGCACGCTGTTCTATGGCTATCAATGGTGGATGGGCCGCTCGCTGGCCAGCGGGAGGGAAATCAAATGGATTGGCGCCTTTGGCTGGGGCGGCCAGCGCCTATTCATCGTGCCCGAGCTTGATCTTGTCATGATGACCACCGCTGCCCAATACGGCCAGCCGAAGGAAGGGCTGGCCGCGATCGACGTCCTCTCCAACATCGTCATTCCGTCCGTGCGTGACGCACGCTGAGTGCAAGGAAGCGAGCATGAGCCTGAAATACGCGGTCGGCGATCTCACCATCCATCGCATCGTCGAGCAGGAAACCTCGTTCGTGCCGGCGCTGGAGATGCTGCCGGGACTGACGCCGGAGCTGCTGGCCGAGAACCGGGCGTGGATGAGGGAGGCGAAAGCCCTGGATGACAGCGACACGTTGATGCTGTGCTTCCAGTCCTATGTGATCAAGACACCGCACCACACTATTCTGGTCGACAGCTGCATCGGCAACGACAAGCCGCGGCCGCAGCGGCCGAAATGGAACATGAAGACCGACGACACCTATCTGCGCGGGCTCGCGACCGCAGGCTTCTCGGTCGGCGACATCGACTTCGTGATGTGCACGCATCTGCACGTCGATCACGTCGGCTGGAACACGCGGCTGGAGAACGGCCGCTGGGTGCCGACCTTCCCGAAAGCGCGCTACGTCTTCGCCAAGCAGGAGTTCGATCACTGGAGCGAGCAGAACGCGAAGGCGGAGGTGCCGCCCTTCGCCGACAGCGTGCTGCCGGTGGTCGAGGCCAAACGCCACGAGCTCGTCGGCAACGATCACCAGATCGGCGACCACGTTCGTATTCTGCCGACGCCGGGCCACACGCCGGGCCATATCGCCATCACGATGGGCCACGGCAAGGACGACGCCGTGTTCTCCGGCGACCTCATGCACTCGCCGTTGCAGACGCTCTATCCGGAGCTGTCGGTCAAGTTCGACCTCGATCAAGCCAGGGCGGCAACGACGCGCCGCAGCTTCCTGGAACGCTATTGCGACACCGACACGCTGTGCTGCACCGCGCATTTCCCCTCGCCGTCGGTGGGAAAGATCCGGCGCAAGGGCAGCGGCTTCGTCTGTGCGGCGGTGTGATCTAGCCGAGATACCGTAGGGTGGGCAAAGCGAAGCGTGCCCACCATGCCAAACGCGTGATAGAATGATGGTGGGCACGGCGCGCGAAGCGCGCCTTTGCCCACCCTACGATTCCACCCGTGTGGAGAAAGCAATGACCGACCTCCCCGACATCCCGCTGCCCGCCGGCATCCGCTCACGCTATGTCGACGATATCAACGGCCTGCGCATGCACGTGCTGGAGGCCGGCTTCGAGACCAAGGGGCGACCCTGCATCCTGCTGCTGCACGGCTTTCCCGAGCTCGCCTTCTCCTGGCGCAAGGTGATGCCGGCGCTGAGCGCGGCCGGCTATCACGTGATCGCGCCGGACCAGCGCGGCTATGGCCGGACGACGGGATGGAGCGCGGAGTACGACGGCGACCTCGCGCCGTTTTCGCTCTTCAACCTGGTGCGGGATGCGCTCGGGCTGGTGTCGGCGTTCGGCTACAGGCAGGTCGATGTGGTCGGACATGATTTCGGCAGCCCTGTCGCGGCCTGGTGCGCGCTGATGCGACCCGACGTGTTTCGTTCGGTGGCGATGATGAGCGCGCCGTTCGGCGGGGCGCCGCCGCTGCCGTTCAACACGGTCGACGCGCCGGCAAAGCCACCGGCCGAAGACCCCGTGCATCGCGAGCTCGCCGCCTTGCCGCGTCCGCGCAAGCATTATCAATGGTACTATGCGACACGCCCGGCCAACGCCGACATCCACCGTGCGCCGCGGGGCGTGCATGATTTCCTGCGCGCCTACTATCATCACAAGAGCGCGGACTGGACCGACAACAAGCCGTATCCGCTGAAGTCCTGGTCGGCGAACGAGCTTGCGAAGCTGCCGACCTATTATGTGATGGACCTGAACGAGACCATGGCCGAGACGGTCGCAAAGGAGATGCCCTCGCCGGCCGCGATCGCCGCCAATCAATGGCTGCCCGACCGCGAGCTCGCCTACTACAGCGCCGAATATGGCCGAACCGGATTCCAGGGTGGCCTGCAATGGTATCGCTGCGGCACATCGGGTGCCTTCAACAGCCAGCTCCAATTGCTGGCCGGCCGCACCATCGACGTGCCCTCCTGCTTCATCTCAGGCAAGCAGGATTGGGGCACCTACCAGCGTCCCGGCGTGCTCGAGGCCATGCAGGCGCGGACCTGCACGCAGCTGCTCGGCTGCCACCTCGTCGATGGCGCCGGTCACTGGGTACAGCAGGAGCAGCCGGCCGAGGTGAGCCGTCTGCTGCTCGATTTCCTGGCGAAGAGCCGCGGCGTGGTTTGACCCGGGAACCCAAGCGCCCTATATAGTTTAGAATTGTTCTAAACTAACGAAACAGGGCCGCCGTGAAGAATTTTGCCGATCTCACCGAACGCGAGGTGCTTGCAGTCGCAATCTCCTCCGAGGAGGAGGACAGCCGCATCTACATGAGCTTCGCCGAAGACTTGAAGGAGCGCTATCCGGACTCCGCCAAGATCTTCGAGCAGATGGCCGAGGAAGAGCGCGGCCATCGTCACATGCTGCTGGAAATGTACGAGCAGCGTTTCGGTCCGCATTTGCCCCCGATCCGCCGCGAGGACGTCAAGGGTTTCCTGCGCCGCCGTCCAGTCTGGCTCACCAAAAACCTGCCGCTCGACACCGTCCGCAGGGAAGTCGAGACAATGGAATTGCAGGCCGAGCGCTTTTACGTGAAGGCCGCCGAACAGGCGCAGGATGTCGGCGTGCGCCGCCTGCTCGGCGATCTCGCCGAAGCCGAGAAAGGCCACGAAGAGGTGGCGGCCAAGCTGACGGACCAGATCCTGAGTTCAGACGTGCGCGCCGAGGAAGACCGCACCAACCGGCGCATGTTCGTGCTGCAATATGTGCAGCCAGGTCTCGCCGGCCTGATGGACGGCTCGGTTTCGACGCTGGCGCCGCTGTTTGCGGCTGCGTTCGCCACGCATCAGAACTGGCAAACCTTTCTGGTCGGCCTCGCCGCCTCGATCGGTGCCGGCATCAGCATGGGTTTTGCGGAAGCGCTGTCCGACGATGGTTCGCTGACCGGGCGCGGTTCGCCCTGGCTGCGCGGTCTCACCTGCGGCTTGATGACGACGCTTGGCGGGCTTGGACACACCCTGCCCTATCTCGTGCCCGACAGCTGGTCCAACGCATTCTGGATCGCGACCGGAATCGCCGGAATTGTCGTGTTCTTCGAATTGTGGGCGATCGCTTTCATCCGCGCGCGCTACATGGACACGCCGTTCCTGCAGGCCGTGTTCCAGATCGTGCTCGGCGGCGCCATCGTGCTGGCGGTGGGGATCTTGATCGGCGCGGCGTAGGACGTTGTCATGCCCCGGCTTGACCGGGGCATCCACTACGCCGCGACCTCTCGGTGTCCGATCGGCGCCGGTGGAATAGTGGATCGCCCGGTCAAGCCGGGCGATGACTGCGAGTGGTTGCTTGGCTCATCGCGTTCCGTCTTGCTCAGATGTCAATCGCGATCAAACGGCGGTTGCGGTGCTGGGCCAAACTGCGCATCATCGTTCGACAATAAGAACAGGAGATGCGCCATGGCCAAATCCGAATGGAGCTTCAAGAGCGCGGTCGCGCTGTCGGCCGCACTGACTTCGAAGAAGGTCTCGTCGGTCGAGCTCACGCAGGATGCGATCGACCGCATCGAACGGCACGACGGCAAGGTCAACGCGATCTGCGTGCGGGATTTCGACCGTGCGCTGGACGCCGCGCGCGAGGCGGACGCCGCATTGGCCCGCGGCGAGCGCAAGCCGCTGCTCGGCCTGCCGATGACGATCAAGGAATCCTTCAACATCGCCGGCCTGCCGACGACCTGGGGCTGGACGCCGCAGAAAGATTTCAAGCCGGCGGAGGACGCGCTGTCGATCGCCCGGGTGAAGGAGGCCGGCGGCGTCATCCTCGGCAAGACCAACGTGCCCGTGGGGTTGGCGGATTGGCAGAGCTACAACGAGATCTACGGCACGACCAACAATCCATTCGATCTCGGCCGCACGCCGGGTGGCTCGTCGGGCGGCTCGTCTGCGGCGCTCGCGACGGGCTATGGACCACTCTCGCTCGGGTCCGACATCGGCGGCTCGCTGCGCGTGCCCGCCTTCCATTGCGGGGTCTATGCGCACAAGCCGACCTACAATCTCTGTCCAACGCGCGGCCACACGCCGCCGCCATTTCCAGCCATCCCGATGGAGCGCGATATGGCGGTGATCGGTCCGATGGCACGGAGCGCAGTCGACCTGCCCCTGCTCCTGGATGTGATGGCAGGCCCCGATCCGCTGGACCTGGGCGTCGGATACAAACTCGCGCTGCCGGAGGCGCGACGCCGCACGCTGAAGGATTTTCGCGTGCTGGTGATCGACAGCCATCCGCTGCTGCCTGCGAACGCCGACATCCGCGGTGCGATCGAAAAACTGGCGGGGCAATTGACGGGCGCGGGCGCGCGCGTCGCGCGCGAAAGCCCGCTGTTTCCGGACTTCACGGACGCTTCTCGCCTCTATATGCGTATGCTGATGAGCTTCCTCGGCGCCTTCCTTCCGCCGGATATTCTCGCCGGCGCGCGTGCCGGTGCAGCGCAGCTCTCACCCGACGACAAGAGCCTTGCTGCCGAACGGCTGCGCGGCATGACCAGCACGCATCAGGCCTGGGTGTTCGACGAAGGCGCTCGCGCCGGCCTACGCGCGCAATGGCGGCAATTGTTCAGGACATTCGATGCGGTGATCTGCCCGATCATGCCGACCCCGGCCTATCCGCATGATCATTCGCCGGAGCAGGAAAAGCGCCGGATCAATATCGATGGCAAGGACCACGCCTATCCGGACCAGCTTGCCTGGCCCGGCATCGCCACTCTGACGGGCCTGCCGGCAACGGCTGTTCCGCTCGGTCTGTCGAAGGACGGCCTGCCGGTCGGCGTGCAAATCATCGGGCCCTCCCTCGAGGACCGCACGCCGCTGAAGCTCGCCGAGCTGATCGAACGCGAGTTCGGTGGGTTCGTGCCGCCGACGATGTTCGACGATTGATTGGTTGGCAATGACGGCGCCGCGAGGTCAGCGCTCCAAATTCTTCAACAGCAATTTCAGCGCTGTCGCCGCGAAGATCTGCATATTGGCGAAGCGGTCGTTGCTGCCCGTCTCCAGCGTCATCACCTCGACTGCGGGCCCGGCGACCGCCATGCAGCTGTGGCCCGCCGCATCGCCGTAGCGATTGCCGGTGGGACCGGCCGCGCCGGTCTCGGACAGGCCCCAATCGCAATTGAAGCGGCTGCGCATCTGCTCGGCCAGCAGTTGCGCGTAGGGCTCCGACGAGGAACGAAAGCCCTTCATTCCTTCGTCCGAAATATCCATCAGCACGCGCCTGGCATCGCGGGTGTAGACCACGGCCCCGCCGAGGAAATAGGCGGATGCGCCTGATACCGCGAGCAGGCTGGCCGAGATCAGGCCGCCGGTCGAGGATTCCGCCACGGCAATGGTCTGTTTGCGCGCGATCAGTTTCGCTGCGACCTGTTCCGCAATGCCGACGAGCTCTTTCATGTCCTGTACCTCTGATCCTCGCAACCGAGCTGTGCCTTCCTAGCATATGGCAGCGCCGTTGGCCGAGTTGCGGACGACGGGCAGGCCTGCTTGAATGGCAGTCAAGAGGCGGAGCGGCCAAGCGCCGCCCGCGAGAAGACGCGACGAGGAAACGTGAAGGACACGTCATGGCGTCCCTGATCGCCGGCGGAGTGGATTGCGATGTGCATCCGGCCGTGCCGCATCTGACCAGCCTGCTGCCGTACCTGAACGACTATTGGCGCGATCAGGTGAAGACGCGCGGCATGGTCGATCTCATCTCGCAATCCTACCCGCAAAACTCGCCGATCACGGCGCGGCCCGACTGGCGCCCCGAAAGCGGCAAGCCGGGCGAAAGCCTGGCGGACATGCAGCGCCATGTGCTCGATCCCTTTCAGCTCTCGCATGCCATCTGCAATCCGCTCTACGGCGTGCAGATGGTGTTTTCCGAGGATCTGCAGGCCGCCTTCTGCCGCGCACTGAACGAGTGGCTCGCGAAGGAATGGCTCGATCGCGACCCGCGTCTGCGCGGCTCGATCGTGATCCCCACCCAAAGCGTCGAGAAGGCCGTCGCGGAGATCGAGCGCTGTGCGACGGATCGCCGCTTCGTGCAGGTGCTGATGCTGGTGATGGGCGACACGCCGCTCGGCAAGCGCGCGCTATGGCCGATCTACGAGGCGGCGGAACGGCTGGACCTGCCGATCGGCATTCATGCCGGTTCCGCCTATCACAATCCGCCGACCGCCGTGGGCTGGGGTTCCTACCACATCGAGGACTATGCCGGTCAGGCTCAGGCGTTCCAGACCCAGCTCACCAGCCTGATCGTCGAGGGCGTGTTCGCCAAATATCCCCGACTGAAGATGGTGATGCTGGAATCCGGGGTGTCCTGGATCTCCCCCTTTCTGTGGCGCCTGCACAAGTTCTGGCGTGGGGTGCGGATGGAGACGCCGTGGGTCGATCGCGCGCCGCTGGAGATTGTGCGCAGCAACATCCGCTTCTCGTTACAGCCATTCGATGCGCCGCCGGATGAGGCGACATTAATTCGCCTGTTTGATCATATGCAGTCGGACGAATTGGTCGTATTCTCCACCGACTATCCGCACTGGCAGTTCGACGGCCAGGAGGCGCTGCCCGCAGGTCTCACCCCCGATCTCGTGCGCAAGATCATGATCGATAATCCGCATGCGACCTATCCCCGCCTGACTTAGCCGCTGCCAAAGGAGGCAAGGCGATGAATATTCAGTTCCGCGAAAGCTCCGAAGCCGCTTCCCCTCTGGCCGTCAAACCCGCGATCGCGGACTGCGACATCCATCCGGCACGCGCGAGCCGCGCCGAGCTCTATCCCTATCTGGCCAAGCGCTGGCAGCATCATCTCGAAGTCTACGGCGTCCATGCCTATCAGGGCATGATGGAAGGTCCGCCCTATCCGAAGGCCCAGCCCAACGCCTCGCGCCGCGACGCCTATCCGCCGGAAGGCGGGCCGCAGGGCTCCTCGCTGTCCTTCATGCAGAAGCAGCTGCTCGACCCCAACAACGTGCAGCTCGGCGTGCTCAATCCGCTCAACACTGGCCAGGGCATCCGCAATCACGAGCTCTCGGCCGCTTTGTGCTCGGCGATCAACGACTGGCAGATCGACAAATGGACCAGCAAGGACAAGCGGCTGAAGGCCTCCATCGTCGTCGGCAATGAGGACGGGCTGTCGGCCGCAGCCGAAATCCGCGAGCGCGCCGGCGACAAGAATTTCGTGCAGGTGCTGCTGCTCAGCCGCAACGTCGAGCCGCTCGGCCAGCGCCGCTACTGGCCGATCTACCAGGCCGCCGAAGAGGCCGGCCTTCCCGTCGGCGTCCACGCGTTCGGCTTCGGCGGCAACCCGATCACGCCGTCGGGCTGGCCTTCCTATTACATCGAGGAAATGGTCGGCCACTCGCAGTGCCAGCAATCGGCGCTCGCAAGCCTCGTGCTGGAGGGCGTGTTCGAGCGCTTCCCGAAATTGAAGATGGTGATGATCGAGGCCGGCTTCGGCTGGGCGCCGTCGCTGGCGTGGCGGCTCGATAAGGTCTGGCAACGGCTGCGCAGCGAGGTGCCGCATGTCAAACGGCCGCCGTCGGAATATATCCGCGAGCAGGTGTGGTGGACGACGCAGCCGATGGAAGATCCGGAGCGGCGCGAGGACCTGTTCGACGTCATCAAGTGGATCGGCTGGGACCGGCTGCTGTTCGCCACCGACTATCCGCACTGGGATTACGACGAGCCGTCGCGCGTGCTGCCCGCGGGCGTCAGCGACGACAACCGCGAGGCCTTCTATCTCGGCAATGCGAAGAAGCTGTATGGGATCGGTTGATGGCGCGGCATGTGATTGCCGCGGTCGATGAGCTTCCGCCCGGCACGCGAAAATTTCTGGAGATCGACGGACGGCCGATCGCGGTCTTCAACATCAAGGGTGAGTATTTCGGCCTGATGAACCGCTGCCCGCATCAGGGCGCGGCGCTGTGCGAGGGACCGCTGATCGGGCTCGCGCAATCGACGGATCCGGGCGAGATTGAATACACCAAGCTCGGCGAGATCATTCGCTGCCCCTGGCATGGCTGGGAGTTCGACATCCGCACCGGCCAGTCCTACTGCGACCCCCGCCGCTTCCGCGTGAAGGCCTACCCGGCTCATGTCGAGCCGGGTGCGAGCGTGGTGAAGGGGCCGTACGTCGCTGAGACGATACCGGTGAAAGTCGAGAGCGATTACGTCGTGGTGGACCTGTAGCGAAGCAGATGGCGCGGACGATCTCAAGCTTTATTCTGCGTTGCAGCGATCATCCAGTCGCGGAATGCGGCGAGCTTGGGCGCCTCGCGGCGGCCCTCCGGCGCGACCAGGTAGAAGCCGGCATCGGCCGGCAGCGCGATCTTGAAGGGGACCACTAGTCGCCCCTTGGCGATGTCGTCCTGGACGTAGGAGGTCCGCCCCATCGCGACGCCGATGCCGTCGATCGCGGCCTGGATGGTCATGAAGATCATGTCGAAGGTGATGCCGGGCTGCCTGGCGATGTCGGCCGGCTGACCCGCCGCCGTCAACCACAGCCGCCAGTCGTCGCTGTTGGCATTGGAGGTGTGCAGCAGCATGTGGCTCTTGAGGTCCTCGGGACAGCGCAACGGCTTGTCACCGCGCAAGAGAGACGGGCTGCACACCGGAAACAGCTCGTCCGCCATCAGCCAGTCGGCGCGCAAGCCCGCCCACTGGCCGCGCCCGTAACGGATCGCGGCATCGACATTGTCGCGCTGGAAGTCGACGAGGCTGGTCGATGTGGTGATGCGAACGTCGATGCCGGGATGGTGCTCCTGGAAATCGGTCAGCCGCGGCAGCAGCCATTTTGCAGCGAGCGAGGCCAGCGTCGAGACCGTCAGCACCTTGTCGTCGTCCTTGCGCAGCAGCCGATCGGTGGCCAACCGAAGGTCATTGAAGGCGGCGCGGACGCCCGGCAGATAGTCGCGCGCCTCCGGCGTCAGCGTCAGCGCGCGGTTCTGCCGGACGAACAGGCGGATGCCGAGCTCCTCCTCGAGCCTGCGGATCTGATGGCTGATCGCGGTCTGGGTCACGTTCAGCTCGGACGCCGCCAGCGTGAAGCTGAGATGGCGCGCGGCAGCCTCAAAGGCCCGCAATCCGTTCAGGGAGGGCAATCTGGCAGTCATTTGGCAGCAGGATACATGACGTTATTTCATGCGAAAGAGTACAAATTGTCGTTTGTCGCAGTGCACCCGCAAGCAGATATTAGCGGTCAACTTAGCTCCAGGAGCTGACAATGTCTACTTTGACCCAGAATTCGATGACAAATCATCATGCGCCGGGCCTGATCCATCAGATCGGCGAGACCCTCCATGTCTGGCACGAGCGCTACCGGACCCGGCGGGAGCTCACCAACTGGTCGGCGCGTGACCTCCAGGACGTCGGGCTGTCCTGGAGCGATGTGGCCTATGAGGCCGACAAACCCTTCTGGCGGGCCTGATTGGCCGCCAGGCCGGCGCCGCCTGACTGTGGGGGCGCCGGCGGTCCTTTTTCCCTTTGGTCCCCTTGGGGGCGCGTGTCATGAGCATCCTTCGCCCGGAAGATCTGAAGCAATATTCGGACACGCTGCGCACGCGACACGGCGAGGCGCTGCGCGTTCGCTTCGTCGAGCCGCGCGACACCGAGGAGCTCCAGCACTATTTTCGCTCGCTCTCGACGCGGTCCCGCTACAACCGCTTCTTCGGCGCGATCAGCGAACTGCCGCAGGGCCTGCTGCACGAATTCCTTCAAATCGGCGAGCGCGAACGTTTCACCGTGGCCGCGACCATGATGGTCGACGGCTTCGAGACCATCGTCGCCGAAGCCCGCTACGCGCTGCATGCCGAAACCGCGACGCTTGAATTCGGCCTGTCGGTCGCCGACCGCTGGCAGGGCCACGGCATCGCCACCGTGCTGATGAAGAATCTTGAATGCCGCGCGGCGGCGCTCGGCGCCGACCACATCTTCGGCGACACGCTGCGCTCCAACGCGGCCATGATCTCGCTCGCACGTAAATCGGACTTCGCCTTCGTCAAACATCCTGACGACTGGAAGCTGGTGCGCTTCGACAAGGAGCTCTCCGTCGCACCGAAAGACATTCCCTGTGCGAGCTGGCGTCTCGTCGCTCTTTCCCGTCAGGCCGATAGCCCCTCAGCCTCGGCCTGACACCACTCGTGCCCGGCCTGGCGACAACCAGAGCCGGGCATTTTTTTCGCCCCTACTTCCCTGCGAACACCGCCTTGCGCTTCTCGATGAAGGCCTGCACCGCCTCCTTGTGGTCAGCGGTCGTGGTCAGGCGGACCAGACGCTCGGCTTCATGGTCGCGCGCGGTCTCGAAGTCGAACAGTAGGGCCTCGTCGAGATTGTCCTTCATGTAGCGCAGCGCGAGGCGCGGACCTCCAGCGAGGGATTTTGCCAATGCAAAGGCCTCCGCCTGCAATTTGTCGTCGGGCACCACGCGGTTGACGAGGCCGATGGCCTCGCACCTGGCGGCATCGACCCGATCGCCGGTGAACAGCAGCTCGCGCGCCCGCGCAGTGCCGACGAGGCGCGTCAACAGCCACGCGATGCCATAATCGCCGCTGAGCGCAATGCGCGCATAGCCGGTGGCCACGAAGGCCGATTGCGCGGCAATGCGGATGTCGCAGGCCATAGCGATGGCGAGCCCCGCGCCGACCGCCGGCCCCGGCAGCGCCGCGATGGTCGGCTTGCGCACCGACACCAGCGCGCCGGTGAGCAGTCGCTGGCGCTCCTGGAGATCGGCGACCTTGTCGTCAAAGGACATTTCCAGCTTCTTCGGGTCGCGATGCGCGCCCATGCCCTTGACGTTGCCGCCGGCGCAGAACGCTTCGCCCGCGCCGGTGATCAGCAGCGCGCCGACATCGGGGTTCTCGCCGCAGGAGCGGATCATCGTGCGCAGCGCCGGGGTCAGCGCGTCCGACAGCGAGTTGCGCGCCTCCGGCCGGTTCAGCGTGATGACGGCGACGCGATCGCGGATCACACAGAGGAGTTCATTGGTGCCGGTATCGATGGTGGTTTCCGTGGTCATGCCGCTCCCTCTCTTTCGTCATTGCGAGGAGCGAAGCGACGAAGCAATCCAGCCTTTTTTCAGTGGAGGCATTTCTGGATTGCTTCGCTTCGCTCGCAATGACGGTCGCTGTGAATTTATCGCCTTCAAAACTTCTCCACCCAGGGCCGCAGCTCCAGCTCCCAGCTCCAGGCGCTACGCGGCTGCTGCAACAAATTCCAGTAGCTCTCCGCGATGGCATCGGGATCGAGCATCGAATCCGGCTTCTCCGGCGCTTCGGTGCGCGCTGCGCTCCTGATGCCGCCATCGATCACGAAATGCGCGACATGGATGCCTTGCGGCGACAATTCGCGCGCCATGCTCTGCGCGAGCCCGCGCAGTGCGAACTTGCCCATCGCGAACGGTGCGGACTGCGCATAGCCCTTGACGCTGGCCGAGGCGCCGGTGAACAGGATCGCACCGTGCTGGTTCGGCAGCATGCGCCTGGCCGCCTGCTGCGCCACCAGGAAGCCGCCATAGGCACTGACCGCAATGGCGTTCGCCACGTCGGCCGGAACGAGATCGACGAACGGCCCGCGCGCCCGGCCGCTGGCGTTGTAGACGACCAAATCGGGCGTGCCGATCTCGCGTTCGACGAGGCCGAACAGGCGTTCGACCTCATCAGGCTCGGTGGCGTTGCAGGCATAGGCCTTGGCGCCGGTTGCGCTGCAGAGCGCGCCGAGCTTCTCAATTTTTCGCGCGGCCAGTGCGACGCGGATGCCCTGGGCGGACAACAGCCGCGCCAGCGAGGCGCTCAGGCCTTCGCCGGCACCGACGATGAGCGCGATCTTGTATTTCGGGTGTTCCATGACGTGATCTCTCGAAGACGGGAAGCCGCTGATCTATGCACGGTCCGCGCGGACAACCAGCCAGAGCTTTGGGCAAGCCGATCACAATTCCGCAGGGCGAATTGCTCCCACACGGCGATCATGCCTCCCTGACAATTTGCGGCTTTATCCGCTTTCGCGACTGGAGCATGATCGACATCATCCCAAGCGGCAAGCGCCAAATCAGCGCAAAATGGCCGCAAGGCGGAAACGAAGAGGACGATCATGCACAAGCCGGCCCCCGCGCAGGCAAAACAGGTCGCGGCCGCACCATCCGGGCTGCTGGCTCCCGACACCACCGGCATGAATTTCTACCGCGCCGATCAGGCCCTCACCGATCTCCTGCGCATTCATCTGCCGGACACGCTATTCCGCCACATCGAGCCGCATCTCGATCGGCTGGGTGAACTCGCCGGCGGACATCTCGACGATTGCGCGCGGCTCGCCGACCGGCACGCGCCGGTGCTGCACCAGCGCGACAAGTTCGGTCGCGACGTGCAGTGGATCGAATACCACCCGGCCTATCGCGAGCTGGAGAAGGCAGCCTTCGGCGAGTTCGGCATCCATGCGCTTTCGATCCGCAAGGGCATCATGGGTTGGCCGGACAAATATCCCGTCGTCGCCAAGCACGCCTTCACCTTCCTGTTCAACCAGACCGAATTCGGCATGGGCTGCCCGATCAACGTCACCGATGGCTGCGCCAAGCTGCTCGCGAATTTCGGCAGCGAGGCGCTGAAGGCGAAATATCTCGACGGCCTGACCCAGACCGACATGAGCACGCTGACCCAGGGCGGCCAGTTCATGACCGAGAAGGAAGGCGGCTCCGACGTCGGGACGCTGACCACGACGGCGGTGCAGGAAGGCGACCATTGGCGCCTCACCGGCGAAAAATGGTTCTGCTCGAACGCCGACGCGAAGATCGTGATGCTGCTGGCGCGCCCCGAAGGCGCCGGCCCCGGCACGCGCGGCGTCGGCCTGTTCCTGATGCCGCGCTTCCTCGACGATGGCTCGCAGAACCACTACCGCATCGTGCGTCTGAAGGACAAGCTCGGCACGCGCTCGATGGCCTCGGGTGAGATCAAGCTCGAAGGCGCGATCGCCTACGCGGTCGGCAAGCTCGACCGCGGCTTCGTGCAGATGGCCGAGATGGTGAACTCGTCGCGGCTTTCAAATGGCGTCAAATCCACCGCGCTGATGCGGCGGGCCTACCATGACGCGATGACGGTGGCGAAAAACCGCGTGGTGTTCGGCAACCGCATCATCGACCTGCCGCTGGGCCGGCGCCAGATGCTGAAGATCATGCTGCCGGTCGAGCAGGCGTTGTCGATGAGCTTTCTCACTGCGGACGCGCTCGACCGTGCCGAGGCCGGCAGCCAGGATGCAGCCGCACTGCTGCGCATCCTGACGCCGACCTTGAAATTCCGCGCGACGCGCGATGCGCGAAAGGTCTGTGGCGACGCGCTCGAGATGCGCGGCGGCATCGGCTATATCGAGGAATTCGCGACCGCCCGCCTGCTGCGCGACGCGCATCTCGGTTCGGTCTGGGAAGGCACCGGCAACATCGTCGCGATCGATGCGCTCCGGCGCGCGGTCGGCCGCCACGGTGCCGAATCCGCGCTCGCCGCCGATCTGCACGCCCGCCTCGATGACAGCCGCTCGGTGCCGCAGGCCTGGTGCGACCGGCTCCGCACCCTCACCGATCGCGCGGTCGGTTTTGCGCGCGAGGTCGCGGCCAAATCCGAAAACGAAGCCGATGCGCGCCGCGCCACCAGCCTGCTCTATCATGTCGCCAGTGCCGTGGCGCTCGCCTGGGAGGCCCATCGCATTCACGACATGCGCGGCGATGCGCGAAGGCTGTTGTTGTCGCGGCTGGTGATCGATCACCGGGTGTTGCCGAGCGATCCGTTCCGGCTGACGGAAAATGCCGTGCAGCAGAAGATCGCCACGCTGCTGCTCGGCGAGCGCGCAGCTGATATGAGCGAGGTTGGCGAACTGGTCCTGGCGGCGTAGGCTGCACCCACGTCCAAAGCAAAAAAAACGATAGGGAGTGCTCGATGAAGGCCGCCGTCCTCCATGAAGTCAACAAGCCTCTGGTCATCGAGGATGTCAGCCTGCCGAAGCCCGGCCCGCGCGAGGTCCTGATCCGGACCTCGGTCGCAGGTCTCTGCCACTCCGATCTGCACTTCATGGAAGGCCTTTATCCGCATCCGCTGCCCGCGGTACTCGGGCACGAGTCCGCCGGTATCGTCGAACAGGTCGGCTCCGACGTCACCTATGTGAAACCGGGCGACCATGTCGTCACTTGCCTGTCCGTGTTCTGCGGCACTTGCGACAATTGCACCACAGGCCGCACGGTGCTCTGCACCGACACCACCGTAAAACTGCTGCCGGGCGCCTCTAATCGGATGCAATGGGCCCGCTCGGAGAAGCTGCATCAGTTTCTCAATCTCTCTTCTTTCGCCGAGCAGATGCTGGTGCACGAGAACGCGATCGTCAAAATCCGCAAGGAAATGCCGCTCGATCTTGCGGCACTGATCGGCTGCGGCGTCATTACCGGCTACGGCGCGGTCGTGAACACGGCGAAGGTGACGGCCGGCGAGACCGTGGCCGTGATCGGCTGCGGCGGTGTCGGCATGGCTGCGATCAACGGCGCGCAGATCGCGGGCGCCGGCCGCATCATCGCCATCGACACCAATCCGGCCAAGCTTCAGCTCGCGACCAAGCTGGGCGCCACCGACATCATCAACCCGGCAGACGGCGACGTCGTGAAGCAGGTGCGAGATCTCACCAATGGCGGCGTGCATCATTCCTTCGAGGTGCTCGGCCGCAAGGAGACCGCCGAGCAGGCCTTCGGCATGCTCGCCTCGGGCGGCACGGCCACCATCGTCGGCATGATTCCGTTCGGCCAGAAGATCGAGCTGCATGGCTTCGACTTTCTGCGCGAGCGCAGGATCCAGGGCTCATCGATGGGTTCGAACCATTTTCGCGTCGACATGCCGCGGCTGGTGGATTTCTACCTGCGCGGCCGACTGCACCTGGAAGACTGGATCTCGGCCAAGCTGAAGCTCTCCGAGATCAACGAGGGTTTTGCCAACATGAAAGCCGGCAAGACGCTGCGCAGCGTGATCATGTTTGACAGCTGATGGCCGGATGAGGCGGAACGCTCAGGATTGAGGCAACTGGTCCGGACCCGGCCAAGTCGCAACGCGACTGCTTCAGGAGCAGCCGCGCCGCAGCTGTGACGAGGCCCGTGGCGAACAGGTAGCCGGGTCCGCGCCAAAGATTGAGCACGAGGTCTGCCATTAAGCCGATGCTGCCGATAAGTCGCGCGGCGTGCCACGGGTGAATGACCGTCGTGTCCTCAATGGCATCTTCTGGGTCTTGCGATCCGGAGCTTCTCTTTCCGGCTTAACCGGCCGCCCGTCGGTTCCATATTTGGAAGGCCGCCGTCAACATTAGGAACAAATTCTTCACCAACACACAAACGATAGTACTCATTGTAAACACAACCGGACGACGCGCGTGCTAGAACCCCAAGAAGCAGCGCGAAGTTGCACGTCTGCCGTCGCAATTGGGAATCTGGAATGTTTAGCGGGTTGACTTACTCCGCATGGGGGTGCGCCCCCGCATTGGGACGTCGAAAGGCGTGCGGATCGCGGGTTCAAGTGCGCTGGGAGCACGCCACGCGTCGGCGGATCGAGACGTGCTGCTGGTTGATCGCCGCTTCGGCGTGCGGTTTTGTGGCGTTCCGCTAAGAGCACAAGCATGTTCAGTCTGGCTGATCAGCTGGCTCTTTCGCGCAATCGGCCTGCAGGTTTCGATTACATGCGAATTGCGCTGGCGGCCGCGATCATCTGCCTGCACAGCGCGAACGTCACACTTGGGCTTGATCGGGCAATGGAGGTAGCAGGCCATTTTCGCATGGTGAACGCAACGGTTCTTGCGCTGTTCTTCGCCTTGAGCGGCTTCTTGGTGACGGGCAGCTTGTTGAGGTGCAAGAGCCTGATTTCGTTTGTCGGCCTGCGCGTGCTTCGCATCGCGCCCGCCCTCGTGGTTGAGACGACGCTTTCAGCCATCATCATCGGCCCGATCTTCACCGCGATGCCTTTGACCGAGTACTTCGCGGACCCGAGATTCCATGTCTACTTTCTCAACATGCTCGGCGACGTCCACTTCGAACTCCCGGGTGTATTTCTTTACAATCCGGTGCCTGATCTGGTGAATGCTCAGCTCTGGACGGTGCCGTATGAGCTGTGGTGTTACGCTATCCTGGCGCTTCTTGCCGCGACCACGATTTGCTTCAACAGGGCACTATACCTTGGGTTCCTGGTGTTCGCCCAGATCGGCCTCGTCTGGTACGATATCTACCATTCGGACGAACTTTTCATTCACCTTCGCCCGCACATTCTGGTGTTCTGCTTCCTCTTAGGCGTTGGCTTCTACCTCTGGCGCGACAAGGTACCGTTCAACCGGGCGACGGGCCTGTTCGCGCTTGTACTTTGCATGATCGGCATGGCCGGCGGACGCAGCGATGCGATTTTTGCCGTGCCTGCCGCCTATATCGCGTGTTATCTGGGCCTCACGAACCCGCGGCGAATCTGGATCGTGTCGTCCGGCGACTATTCCTACGGGATGTACCTCTATGGATTCGTCATCCAGCAGTGCGTTGCAGCGCTGGGCCCGTCGCTTCAGTACTGGTATCTGAACGTCCTGATCAGCCTGCCGATTGCCTTTGGCGTCGCTGTCGCCTCCTGGCACCTCCTCGAGAAACACGCTCTTCGGCTGAAAGGCCAGCTCGAACGCTTTGAGATGGCAGCTCTTTCGGCGTTTCGATCGTGGATTGCCCATAGGAGGAGGCGCCGCGTGCAATCGCATAGCCGACCGATTGCTGAAAACTGAACAACTCCTCTCCGTGAGCAACCGAGTTTTAACCAGTCGTTGCTTTGCTCATTCTATCTCTATCAAAGGCGCGATCTGGCCCTCGCACGGTCTAAGTCTTTCGAGACTTGAGGGATACAATTGAAGTCATCAGCCGGTTTGCACTTCATCGGGCTTGACCACGTTCGGGCAGTCGCGGTGCTCATGGTTTTCGCTTGGCACTTCACGCATGCCGTTGGTGCTTATCCCGAGACCTTCGAGGGCGCCCCGGCTGTGTTTCCGCTGGCCCTGTTTGACGAAGGTCACACCGGCGTGGCGCTTTTCATGGTGCTCAGCGGATATCTGTTCGCGAAGTTGCTTGATGGCAAAACGATAAACTACCTTGCATTTTTCTGGAATCGTTTGATCCGGCTCGCCCCGCTCCTGGTCCTCGTCCTCATCCTGGTCGGGATCATCAGGCATGCGGAGGGCGAGGGGCTCGGTGGATACGTCGCAAATCTAGCGCAGGGATTCGTGGTCCCAGCTTGGCCGAATGGCGCGTGGTCCATCACCATCGAAATGCATTTCTATATCGCGCTGCCCTTTCTGATCTACGCGAGCCGGCGCCATAAGTGGACACCCCTCATCTTCGTGGGAGCAGCAATTGCCCTACGCTCCATCATCTTCGCAATGGTCGGCGAAGTAGAATATTACGCGTACTACACGATCATTGGCCGCATAGATCAGTTCGCTTTGGGCATCATCGCGTTCAGCTATCGACACATTTTCACCGGAAGACACCTTTCGGCAATCGGAATACTCACAGCGTTCACTGTGGGGTTCTGGATGTTCGACATTGCCGGCGGCTACTACGGAACAGAGCGCAATCCGCTATGGATAATCCTCCCGACCGCGGAAGCCGTCGCTTACTCGTCGCTTGTCGCCTACTATGACACCAGTTTCAGGCTGAGAAACGCGGGCATTTCATGGGCGTTCTCGAAGATTGGCGAGTATAGCTATTCAATTTACCTGCTGCATACGTTCTTCGTTGTCGAACTAGCGGAGTTCGTTCAACGCCACGTCATGGACATTTCGAACTTCTACGTCGCATTGGCGTGGTCATTCGCCTGCTTCACCCTGATGATTCCGATCGGGATCATCAGTTTCGTTTACGTGGAAGCGCCTTTTCTCCGGCTTCGTCGCGTCTATACAAAGCCAATTGCACGAGTCTCCCAGTACGGCAGCAGCGTCGCCGCACAGGGATTAGGCCCCGTTTGATTCGCCCGGCTATGACTTTGGCGTCGATCGCTCAAAGCAAGTGTCGCGTAAAGATCCGCACCACGTGTCCCCTGACCCGCGGCGCCTCGTCGTAGAGGTCTGAGGCCAGCCGCTCGATGGTCTCGCGCAGCGACAGGAACTGGGCCTGCCGCGCGCTGCTTTCGGTGCCCTGCATGCCCGCAAGCTCGTCCATCGCGGCGTCGCTGATCTGGCACTGCACGACCTCGCCGTCGTTCAGCATGGTGAAGCGAAAGGCGAGGCGTTCGAGATCATGGCCAATGATCCTGTCGCGCATGAGTGGCATCAATTCGTCCCGGTCGACCCCCGCGCCGAAAATGCCGAAAATCCCGCTGCTTGTCAGCAGCAAAGGCAATCCATCGCCTACTGGAACGCGACTTCGGCGAAACTGCGGAGCTTTCGCGAATGCAGCCGCTCGGATTCCTGCTGCTTGAGCCGTTCCAGCGCCTTCAAGCCGATCTCGAGATGCTGGCCGACGCGGCGGCGGTAGAATTCGCTGGCCATGCCTGCGAGCTTGATCTCGCCGTGAAGAGGCTTGTCGGAGACGCACAGCAGCGTGCCGTAGGGGACGCGAAAGCGGTAGCCGTTGGCGGCAATCGCGGCCGATTCCATGTCGAGCGCAACCGCGCGCGATTGCGACAAGCGGCGAATGACATCGGGCCCGCTGATCTCCCAATTGCGGTTGTCGACGCTCGCGACGGTGCCGGTCCGCATCAGGCGCTTGAGTTCGAAACCTTCGAGCCCGGTGACGTCCTCGACCGCCTCCTCGAGCGCCACCTGCATCTCCGCCAGCGCCGGGATCGGCACCCACAGCGGTAATTCACGATCGAGCACATGGTCCTCGCGCACATAGCCATGGGCGAGCACGTAGTCGCCGAGCCGCTGCGTGTTGCGCAGGCCCGCACAATGGCCGAGCATTAGCCAGGCATGGGGCCGCAGCACGGCAACATGGTCGGTGACGTTGCGCGCGTTCGACGGACCCGTGCCGATATTGATCAGGGTGATGCCGCGATAGCCGGGCGCGACCAGATGGAAGGCCGGCATCTGCGGCGCGCGCGCGGGCGCAACGCCCGTCGACGCGCCGCCGCTGCGCGTGATCACATTGCCTGGAGCGACGAAGGCATCGAGGCCGGCCTCGCCAGCCTGAAGCCGCTGCTGGCAGAGCTGCGCGAAGGCGTCGACATAGAACTGGTAGTTGGTGAAGATCACGAAGTTCTGGAAATGCTCTGGATCCGTGCCCGTGTAGTGGTAGAGCCGGCGCAGCGAGTAGTCGACACGAGCCGCCCGAAACAGGGATAGCGGCTCGGGCGCGCCGGGCTGGAGCTCGAAAGTGCCGTCGGCGATGGCATCGTCCATGGTGGCCAGATCAGGCACGTCGAACGCGTCGCGCAGCGACCGCGTCACCGGCGAATTTTCGCTGGTGGTGATGGCGGCTTCGATGTTGATGTCGCGGCGGTAGGCGAAGTGAACGGGGATCGGTTCGCCGGACTCGCCGATTTCGACCGGGACGCCGTGGTTCTGGATCAACAGTCCGATCTGCTCTGTGAGATAGGTCCGGAACAGATCCGGCCGCGTGACGCTGGTCTCGTGCACACCGGGCCGGGCGACGAAGCCGTAGGCAAGACGCGAATCCAGCCGCGCATGCGTTGCGGTGGTGACACGGACGAAGGGATAGAAGGCCCGCACCCGCGTCGTGATTGCCTCGCCGTTGACGTAAGCTTCGAACCGGTCGCGCAGGAACTTCGTGTTGCGCTCGTAGATCTCTTCGAGGCGGGCGACGGCGAGGCCAGCATCGGAGAAGGATTCGGTGGCGACGGAGGGTGGAGATTGGATGGATTGCATTGTTCGACGCCGGGTTGCTGGGGCTGAATCGAACTATAGCAAGAAAACTAAAGCAAGAAAGAAGCCGCCCGTCATTGCGAGCGTCGCGAAGCAATCCAGAAATCTCGCCGCGGAGGCAACCTGGATTGCTTCGCTACGCCGCTACGCTCGCAATGACGAAAAGAGGCGATGACGCGCTTCCGCGCGTCACTTCTCCCGGAACGCGCGCATGAACTGGTCGTGCAGCGGCTTCATCAGATAGGACAGCATGGTGCGGTCGCCGGTCTGGACGAAGGCTTCCGCCGGCATGCCGGGGATCAGCCTGGAATCACCGAGCTTGGCGACCTCTTCCGCGGACAGCGAAACGCGGATGGTGTAGTAGCTTTGGCCGGTGCGCTGATCGGTGGTGACGTCGGGCGAGACGCGGCTGACGACGCCGTTGAGCTCCGGCGTGGTGCGCTGGTTGAAGGCGGACAGGCGCAGCAGCGTCTTCTGGCCGATCTGGAGCTTGTCGATATCGACCGGATTGACCTTGGCCTCGACCTGGAGATCGTCGGCCTGCGGCACGATCAGCATGAGGGCGTCGCCGGCGGTGATGACGCCACCAACCGTATGCACGGTCGATTGCAGCACCATGCCGTCCTGCGGCGCGCGGATGTCGACGCGGCGAAGCTGGTCCTCGGCGGCGACCTTGCGCTCGATCATTTCGCCGATCTTGTCGTTGGTCTCGCGCAGATCCTTGGAGACCTCGCTGACCATGTCCTTGTCGACCTGGATGATCTGGAGCTCGGTCTCGGTGATCTTGCCCTTGGCCTGCGCGCGCGAGGCGATGTATTGCGCGCGCTCGCCGTTGAGGCGGGCGCTGTCGCGTTCGAGCGTGGTCAGGCGCGAGATCTGCACCAGATGCTTGTCATAGAGATCGCGGACACCGACGAGCTCCTGCTGCACCAGCGAGATTTCCTTGTCCTTGGCCCGCTCCTGCGCGGAGAGGCCCTCGATCTCCTCGTTGAGCTGCTGGATGCGCTCGCGCAGCTGCGCCTTCTGGCCGGCGCGTCCGTTGACACGCACGTCGAACAGCTTGGTTTCCGCGGAGAGCAGCGCCTTGACATCGGGATCGTTGCCGCGATCGAGCAGCGCTTGCGGGTAGTCGATTCTGTCGATCCCGCGCTGCTCGGCCTGGAGCCGCGCCGCACGCGCCTGCGCCGCGTCGAGATTCTTGGTGACGATGGCGAGGTTGGCCTTGGTGACGGTGTCGTCGAGCCGCACCACGATGTCGCCAGCCTTGACCACGTCGCCATCGCGGGCGCGCAGCTCGCCGACGACGCCGCCGGTCGGATGCTGTACCTTCTTGACGTTGGATTCGACCACGATCTGCCCCGGCGCGATCAGCGCGCCTGAGATCTGCACGGTCGATCCCCAGCCGCCGAGCCCAACCAGGAGGACCAGCACGATCCCAAGCCCGAGCATCAGGTGAAACCGGATCGACTGCCGTACGGTCCGCTTCGCGGCGGGCTTCGCGCCGCCGAGCGCCATCGTGCTCATGCCTTGGCTCCGCCTTCGCTGACGATCTTGATCGGCGCCGGCGGCGTCACACGCGGCTGGAGCACCTGGGCGAGCACCTGCTCCTTCGGCCCGAAGGCCTGCATGCGGCCGTCGCGCAGCACCAGGATCTGGTCGACCGCTTCCACGCCGATCGGACGGTGCGCCACCACGATGACGATGGCGCCGCGCTCGCGCGCCGCGCGGATGGCGCGGGTCAGCGCTTCGTCGCCTTCGGTATCGAGATTGGAATTGGGTTCGTCGAGCACGATCAGGAACGGATTGCCATAGAGGGCGCGCGCCAGCGCCACCCGCTGCGCCTGGCCCGCGGAGAGCGCCGTGCCCTGCTCGCCGACCTGGGTATTGTAGCCCTCGCGCATCTTGATGATCATCTCGTGCACGCCGGCTTCCTTGGCGGCGGCGATGATGCCGTCAGACGTGGCCTCGGGATCGAAGCGGCTGATGTTCTGCGCGATGGTGCCGCCGAACAATTCGACGTCCTGCGGCAGATAGCCGATATGGCGGCCAAGCATGTCCGACGACCATTGGTCGAGCGCCGCGCCGTCGAGCCGCACCTTGCCGCGGACCGGTTGCCAGACGCCGACCAGCGCGCGGATCAGCGACGACTTGCCGGAGCCGCTCGGTCCGATCACGCCGAGGCCATTGCCGGCTTCGAGCGCGAAGGTGACGTCCTGCACGATGAGGCGCTGGTCGCCCGGCGGCACCATGGCGATGCCTTCGACCGAGAGGCGGCTGGTCGGCGCCTGCAGCTGAGTCGGCATCGTCTGCGCAGGCATCTGCTCCAGAAGTCGGGTCAGGCGGTGCCAGCTCTGACGTGCCGCGACAAAGGATTTCCAGTGCGCGATCGCGAGGTCGACCGGCGCGAGCGCTCGTGCCGAGAGGATCGAACCGGCGATGATGATGCCGGCGGTCGCCTCCTGATGGATGACGAGATAGGCGCCGACCGCGAGCACGGCCGATTGCAGCATCATGCGCAGCACTTTTGCGACCGCGCCGAGACCGCCGGCGACGTCGCTCGCACGCTGGTTGCCGTCGAGATATTTTTCGTTGGCCTCGCTCCAGCGCGCGTTCATCCGGCCGGCCATGCCCATCGACACCATGACTTCGGCGTTGCGGCGGCTGGCCTGGGCGAGATCGTTGCGCTGGGCGGCAAGGCCCATCGCCTCCTTCGCCGGCTGGCGGGACATGAACTCGGTGACCAGCGTCAACCCGACCAGGATGACGGCACCGACCAGCGCGGTGACGCCGATCATGACGTGGAAGGCGAAGCAGATGGCGAGATAGAGCGGCAGCCAGGGCAGGTCGAAGAACGCGCTCGGTCCCATGCCGCCGAGGAAGGAGCGGACATTGTCGAGATCGCGCAGCGGCTGAAGCCCCTCGTTGCGGCTACCGACCAGCAACGGCAGGCGCACGATGGTGTCGAACACCCGCTTGTTCAGGGCTTCGTCCAGCGCGGTGCCGACCCGGCCCAGGATCCGGTTACGGATCATGTCCAGCACGCCCTGCGCCATGTAGAGGAAACTGGCGAGGACGATCAGGCCGACCAGGGTCGGAATGCTGCGGCTCGGCAGCACCCGGTCGTAGACCTCCAGCATGAAGATCGACCCGGTCAGATAGAGCAGGTTGATCATGCAGCTCATCAAGCCGACGCCGACAAACGCCGTGCGACAGGCGCGCAGCGCATCACCGAGCTCTGAGCGGCGGACGCCGGGAACGGCTGCCATCAGTCTGATCTCTTTCGGGTAGGGGCCAAAGTCCCTGATTTCAAAGGCAAATTCAGGAGTAATTGACCCGGATTAACATCGCGTTTGCGCTCATCGCCCAACGCAGTCGAACACCCGGGACCCCTATGGCCCACATCACCTCCGACCGACCTTGCACGCAAGTCCGGAATCTCACGATCTTGCGGCTTTTTCTTGCAGACATGTCACCTCTCCCCGGGCGGGGAGAGGTCAAAAGTTCGATCAATTGAACTCGGGCGCCGTTAGAACCGGCCGCCGCCGCGGACCAGCCGCACCACCAGCAGCAGGATGACCGCGCCGATCGCGGAATAGATGATCTCCGATATCAGTCCGGTGCCGATGTGGATGCCGAGCTTCGGAAACAGGAAGCTTGCCACCAGCGCGCCGGCGATGCCGACCACGATATCGCCGATGATGCCGAATCCGGTTCCGCGCACCACCTTGCCGGCCAACCAGCCAGCCACCAGGCCGACGAACAGGATGACAAGCAGGCCTTCATTGGAAATGTACATAAGTGAGGTCCCTCTCCGTGAACGGTTCCATGGAAGCGGAACCGGGATGAACGAGGTCTGAATGCTGTTCCCCGCTCCGTCTTGGGGCCGAAAATATCAAGACAACGCGGTGACCGGCTCCGCCAGCACGCACCGTGCCGCCCGGCCCGGGCCGACCTCCACATTCCCTGGCAGTTGTTCCAGGCAGCGCGGCTGGGCTACGGCGCAGCGGGGCGCAAAGGAGCAGTTGTGCGGCCTCTCGCCGAGCGACGGCGGGGTGCCGGGGATGGTCTCGAGCCGCTGTCCCCGCTTGGCCCCGTGGACGGTCGAGGCGAGCAGGCCCTTGGCGTAGGGATGCACCGGCGAGCGGACGATGTCGCGAAGCGTGCCCTGCTCCACGATCTGGCCGGCATACATCACCGCGACCCGGTCGCAGATCTCGATGGCGACCCCGATGTCGTGGGTGACGAAGATGACGGACATGCCGAACTCGCGCTGCAGCTCGCGCAACAGCAGCAGGATCTGGATCTGCACGGTGGCATCGAGCGCGGTGGTCGGCTCATCCGCGAGCAATATCTTGGGACGACACGCGAGCGCCAGCGCGATCATCGCGCGCTGACGCATGCCGCCGGACATCTCGTGCGGATAGGCATCGAGCCGCCGCTTGGCCGAGGGAATGCGCACGACCTCGAGCATTTCGAGCGCCCTCGCCCTGCCTTCCGCATAAGACTTGCCTTCGTGACGCACCACGCTTTCGGCGATCTGCGCGCCGATGGTGTAGACCGGGTCGAGCGCAAGCGCCGGCTCCTGAAAGATCATCGACACGGTCTGGCCGCGGAACGACGACAGCTGCTCGTCGTTCATGGCGAGCACGTCGCGGCCCATCACGTTGACCTTGCCCGTGATCTGCGTGCGCTTCTTCGGCAACAGCCGCATCAGTGCACGCAAGGTCACGCTCTTGCCCGAGCCGGACTCGCCGAGCAGGCCCAGCACCTCGCCGTCGCCGAGCGAGAGGCTGAGATCGTTCACGGCATAGACCGTACGCTCGCCGGTGAAGCGGATGTTGAGGCCTGAGATCTCGACGAGCTTTGTCATGACGGAAGTTTCGGCAACCTGTCGTGGTAGTCGGTGGCGCGCTGGAATGCGGCGCCGATGGTGAGCAAGGTCGCCTCATCGAACGAGCGGCCGATCAGCTGCATGCCGATCGGAAGACCGCTTTTGGTGAAGCCCGAGGGCACCGTGAGCGACGGCAGGCCCAGATAATTCACCGGACGGGTGAACAGCGTTAGCCGCTGCAACAGCGCCGGCGCGTTCGGCCCGCCGCCGACGTCGCTCTCCTCGATCGTCGGCGCCGGCACCGGAGACGCCGGCGCGATGATCGCATCGACACCCGATGTCGCAGCGTTGTGCGCGGCGAGCGCCGGCCCCCGCCAGCGCATCGCCTCGAGATAGGTGATGGCGGGGACCGCGAGCCCGTTCTGAAGCCGCATCAACACCTGCGGACCATAATCCTGCGGCCGCTCGATCATCCAGCGCTTGTGGAAGGCGGCGGCTTCGGCTGCAAGCACGAGCTGGCTTGCCGAGGACAATTGCCGCTGATCGGGCAACTCGACCGTGACGATGTCGACGCCCTCGCGCTTGAGGACCGCGATGGTCTCGTCCAGCACGCGCGCGACCTCGCCGTCGAGATCGTCGACATAGAAGGACGAGGGGACGCCGACCTTGAGGCCTTTTAGCGAGCCCTTGGTCGCGCCGACATAGTCAGACAGCGGCTCATGACTGCAGGTCGAATCGTCAGGATCAGGGCCGGCCATCAGCGCCAGCAGCAGCGCGCAATCCTCGGCCGTGCGGGCGAGCGGGCCGACCGTGTCGAGCGACTGCGACAGCGGCATCGCGCCGGCGCGGCTGACCCGGCCGACCGTGGTCTTCAATCCCGTGACGCCGCAGAAATGCGCGGGCATGCGGATCGAGCCGCCGGTGTCGGAGCCGAGCGCGGCATAGGTCAATCGAGCCGCCACCGCCGAGCCCGAGCCCGACGACGAGCCGCCGGTGATGTGCGCGACGTTCCAGGGATTGCGAACCGGACCATAATGGGCGTTATGACCGGTCGGGCCATAGGCGAATTCGGCGAGATGCAACGTGCCGAGCCTAACCTGGCCGGCGTCCTTCAGCCGCTGCAAGGCGGTGGAGGTCACGGTCGGAACGAAATCGCGGCGGATCAGCGAGCCGCAGGTCGCGACGTGGCCTGCGTCGTAGTACATGTCCTTGTGCGCGAGCGGCACGCCATGCAACGGCCCGCGGACTTCGCCCTTGGCGAATTCGGCGTCGGCGGCATCGGCAGCCTTCAGAGCCTTCTCCGACTCGATCGACATGAAGGCGTTGAGATGCGGCTGCCACTGCGCGATGCGATGCAGCAGCGCCCGCGTCACCTCATGCGAGGACACCTGCTTCATCGCAATCGCGCGCGCGACCTCGGTAAGCGTCATCAATGCGGGTTCGGTGCTCATTTCGAGACCTTCGCAGTCTGCGCGATCGGATACAGCGCGGGCTCGAGATCGAACGGCAGCGTGCCGGCAATGGCCGCAAAGCCCTCGAAGGCCGGTCCGATGGAATTGGAGATGCGCGTCGCGATCTCGTCGTCAACGGGAACGCCGGCGATCTGTGCCGTCGCCTTGATCTCTTTGGTCGTCGGTCTCGTCATACGGTTTCCTCCTTGGGCGCGCGGCTATGGCCTGAACCCGGGATCGCCATGTAGCACGCGGCCTCGTGGCCCATTCTATCGAGCGCGGTGAGTTTTGGTGTCGCATTTGCGCAGAGCGGCTCCGCAAACGGGCAACGCGTGTGGAAGCGGCAGCCCGAAGGCGGATCTATCGGATTGGGCGGATCGCCCGTGATCGGCGGCGTCTCGGTGCGGCGGTCCGGATCCGAGGACGGCATCGCGGCAAGAAGTGCGCGCGTATAGGGATGCGCCGGCTGGTCCCAGACCTGATCGACCGGGCCGAGCTCGACGACCTCGCCGAGATACATCACCAGCACGCGATCGCTGATGTAGCGCACGACGTTGAGATCGTGGCTAATGAAGAGATAGGTCAGGCCGAACTCGCGCTTGAGGTCGGCAAGCAAATTGAGCACCTGCGCCTCGACCGATTTGTCGAGCGCGGAGACCGCTTCGTCCAGAATCACTAGCCGCGGCGACAGCGCCAGTGCACGTGCGATGTTGACGCGCTGGCGCTGGCCACCGGAGATCTCGTGGGGGTAGCGGTTGGCGAAATTCGCAGGAACCAGGCCCACCTTGCCGAGCAGCTCGCGCGCCAGCGCGCGCGCAGCGCCGTCCGCCATGCCGTGCACCTTCGGGCCGAAGGCGATCGATTCCTCGATGGTCAGGCGCGGATTGAGCGAGGCGTAGGAATCCTGGAACACCATCTGCATGCCGCGACGCAGCTCGCGCAGGGAGAGCGACTGGCCGACGCTCATGCCGTCATAAATGATATCGCCGGTGTCGCGCGGCATCAGATGCATCAGCAGCCGCGCGGTGGTCGACTTGCCGCAACCGGACTCGCCGACGATGCCGACGGTCTCGCCCTTGGCGACGGTGAACGAGACATTATCAACCGCACGCACGGTGCGCTTTGCGGCGAACAGGCCGCCACGAACCGGGAAATGCTTGGTCAGGCCGTTGACCTGAAGCAGCGGTTGGGCGACGCCGCCGAGGTCTTCGATCGGCTCCAGCATCGTGACGGAGGCGTTGGTTTCGCTCATGGCTAGTTCCTGATGTCCATGGCGCTGCGCAGGCCGTCCGAGAGCAGGTTGAAGCAGATCGAGACCGCGAAGATCATTGCACCGGGGAGCGCGGCGACCCAGGGATTGACATAGATCGCGGTGCGCAAGGTATTCAACATCAGGCCCCATTCCGGCTCCGGCGGTTTGGTGCCGAGACCGAGGAAGGACAGGCCTGCCGCGAGGATCATCGAGACCGAGATCAGGCTGGTCGCGTAGACGAAGATCGATCCGAGCACATTGCCGAGGATATGAACGCGCATGATGGTGAACGGTCCCGCGCCCGAGGCGCGCGCGGCATCGACGAAGTCCATGTTGCGCACGCCCGTCGTCACGCTTTCGGCGACGCGGGTGATCTGCGGCACGAACACGACGGTCAACGACACGATGGAATTGAGGATGCCCGCGCCCAGCGCGCCCGAGATCGCGATCGCCAGCAACACGGACGGAAAGGCATAGAACACGTCGATCGTGCGCATGATCGCGGTGTTGAGCTTGCCGCCGACATAGCCGGCAACGAGGCCGAGCGACGTGCCGATGCAGAAGGCAAGGATCACTGGCAAAATGCCGATGAGGAGCGACAGCCGGCCGCCATAGATCAGTCGCGCCAGCATGTCGCGACCGAGTTCGTCGGTGCCGAGCGGGTAGCCTGATGTGCCGATGTGCCGAAGGCGCCGGATCATCGAGCCCTTGTAGGGATCTTCCAGACCGAGCCACGGCGCAACGATCGCGGACAGGAAGATCAGCAGCAGCACCAGCGCGCAGACCATGCTGACCTTGTCGCGCCGGATACGACGGCCCACGGTCGCCCAATAGCCGCGCGCCTTGGTCGCGGGCGCGGACTGAAGCGCGGCATCGGCGGTGGCGGATAGCGGAAGCTCGCTCATCGGCTAGCCCCGCTTGATGCGCGGGTCGATCGCGGCTTGCGCGATGTCGACCAGCAGATTGAGGAAGACGAAGAACAGCGCCAGGATCAGGATCGTGCCCTGGAGCAGCGGCAGGTCGCGCTGGAAGATCGCCGAGTTGAGCAGGAAGCCCGAGCCCGGCCAGGAGAACACGGTCTCGATCAGGATCGAGCCGCCGAGCATGTAACCGAGCTGAAGTCCCATCACCGCGAGCGCGGTGGGCGCGGCGTTCTTGATGACGTGGCGGAACACGCCGCGTTCATGCAGGCCTTTTGCACGCAGCGCCTCGACGAAGTCCTGGCTGAGAATGTCGCCGGTCAGCGCGCGCACCGTGCGGGTGACGATGCCCATCGGGATCACCGACGTCGTGATCGCCGGCAGCACGAGATATTGCAAATGCGCCCAGTCCCAGGCCCAGGCGGCCGAGCCTCCGGGTCCGGCGCCGACGGCGGGCAGCCAGTTCAGCTGGACCGAGAAGATGATGACGAGCACCATGCCGAGCCAGTAATGCGGCACCGAAACGCCGGCGATGGCAAACGACGTCGCCAGCTTGTCGATCCAGGTTTCGCGGAAATAGCCGGCGATCAAGCCGAGCATGACGCCCATGGTGAAGCCGATGATGGCCGCCGCAATCGCCAGCGTGACGGTGTTGCTGACCGCGCGCATGACCTCAGCCAACACTGGGCGGCCCGTGGCGATGGAATTGCCGAGATCGCCATGAAGGGCGCGGAGCAGCCACAGCCCGAACTGCACCGGCAGCGGGCGGTCGAAACCATAGGCGGTCCGGAGCTGCGCGGCGAGCTCCTGCGAGGCGTCGGCCGGGAGCACCGCGACGAGCGGATCGCCCGGCGTGATGTGCACGAGCAGAAAACACACCAGCGCGACGCTGATGACGATCGGGACGACGTAGACGATGCGTCTGGCGATATAGGCGAGCACTGCAGTTCTTTCTTCCTTCTCCCCTTGCGGGAGAAGGTGGCGCGAAGCGCCGGATGAGGGGTTATATCCGCGGATGATACTGCGTCGATTGAGAGGTCCGCATTCGCGGAGAGAGACCCCTCACCCGGCTTCGCTAACCGCGAAGCCACCCTCTCCCGCAAGGGGAGAGGGTGCACTGAGCCAAGCCGAGCGAACTACTGCATCGACACCAGCGAGAAGTCGATGAACCAGCTCTTTGGCTGCACGACGCCTGTCACCTTCGGGCTGATGGCGCGGGGGCCAACGTCGTGGGCGACGTAGAGGAAGGCTGCGTCGTCGACCGAGGCCGCGTGCAGTTCGGCGAGCGCGGCGTCACGCGCGGCGGGATCGAAGGTCTGCCGCGCCTTCTTCACCAGCTCGTCGAACTTGGGGTTGTTGATGAAACCCCAATTGTTCGAGACCGGCGGCGCCATGCCTGATTGCAGGAAGCGCACCAGCGCGAAGAACGGATCCATTGCCGCGTAGGTGACGTTGGTCGCGTTCGAGCCGTTGGCGCTGGGGTCCTTGGCGCCGCGGCGCCAATTGGTGAACAGCGTATTCCACTCGATGACATCGAGCTGCACGTCGAAATAGCATTCGGCCAGCGCCTGCTGGAGATATTCGTTCATCGGCAGCGGCTGCATCTGGCCCGAGCCGGAGGCCGAGGTCTGGGTCTTCACCGTCAACTTCTTGTTCGGTCCGAAGCCGGCCTCCTGCATCAGCTTCTGCGCAGCCGCCTTGTCGTACTTGATCTCGAAGGTCGGCTTTCCGCGCCACGGATGGCCAGGCTCGAAGGTGCCGGTCGCGGGCACCATCAACCCGGCGAGCAGGCCGTCCTTGAGGCCTTCGCGATCGACGCAGAGGTTCGCGGCCTTGCGGACGCGGATGTCGTTCCAGGGCGAGCCCTCGACGCGCGAGAACTGCCACGGCCAGACATGCGGCTGCTCGTTGGCGTAGAGCTTGAAGCCGCGCTGCTTCAATTCGGGCAACGCATCCGGCGCCGGCGCCTCGACCCAATCGACCTGCCCGGAAAGTAGCGCCGCAGTGCGCGCATTCGCTTCCGGCATCGGCAAGAGCACCATCTTGTCGACTTTTGGCACGCGGTCTTTGTTCCAGTAGCCCGCATTCTTGACCAGCTCGAGCCGCTCGCGCGGGGTGAAGCCCGCCATCTTCCACGGGCCGGTGCCCGCGGCGTCCTTGGCGAACGCGGTCCATGCGGCCTGCGACTTGGCCTTGGCGTCAGCGCCTTCCGCCTTTTCGTAGAAATGCTGCCACTTCGCCGGGCTCGCCATGAAGAGATTGGTGAGGTTGATCGGCAAAAAGCTGTCGGGCGCCTTGGTGGTGAGCTCGACCGTCATGTCGTCGATCTTCTTCGCCGACGCCAGCGTCGGCATGCGCGAGGCCGTGACGCCGACCTGGCTGGCGTCGAATTGCGGCGCATCCTGCTTCAGCACCTTCTCGACGTTCCACACCACGGCGTCCGCGTTGAACGGCGAGCCGTCATGGAAGGTGACGCCGGGGCGTAGCTTGAAAGTCCATTTGGTCTTGTCGGCATCGTCGACCTTCCACTCGCTGGCAAGGCCGGGGATCACCACGCTCGCCTTGTCGGCCGAGGACAGATCCCAGCCGGTGAGCGCGTCATACATGGTGAGGCCGGTGAAGCGGTTGCCTTCAAAACCCTGATCGGGCTGGCCCAACGTGCGCGGAATATCGGCAGCGGTCATGGCGATGCGCAGCACGGTTTCGGCACCGGCCGCGCGCGGCCACGCAGCCGCGCTACTGAGCGCCAGCAACGCGATCAGCGCCGCGCGGGTCTTGTTCTTATTGATCAGCATTGACTCAATCCCTTTCCGGCTTCGATGACTAATTTTGATGCAATCGTATGCAATGCCTATGCCAATGGGGAAACTTATTCTGCAAATTGCCCCTGCGACGACAAGTCCTTGTGATGACGCCTCGGTGAAAGCACCTCGCTGCCTATTCTGGCATCAAGATTGCAGGTTTGGCTCCGATTGTCCTTGAAGCCTTCCCTGGAGCTTTGGCCCATGCGTATCCGACTATCGACCTGTTTCGCCGTACTTGCACTGGCGTTGTCCGCGATTCCCGCGGGCGCCGAGACTGTGCTGCGCTACGGCATCTCGATGGCGGACATCCCGCTGACGACCGGCCAGCCCGATCGCGGCGCCGGCGCCTATCAGTTCACGGCCTACACCATCTACGATCCGCTCGTGGCGTGGGAGATGGACGTCGCCGACCGCCCGGGAAAGCTGGTGCCGGGACTGGCCACCGAGTGGAAAGTCGATGACGAGAACAAGACCAAATGGCGCTTCACCTTGCGTAAGGGCGTGAAGTTTCACGACGGCAGCGAGTTCAACGCCGATGCCGTGATCTGGAATCTGGACAAGGTGCTCAACGACAAGGCGCCGCAATTCGACAAGCGCCAGAGCGCCCAGGTCAAGACCCGCCTGCCTTCGGTCGCGAGCTACGCCAAGATCGACGACTCCACGGTGGAGATCACCACCAAGACGGTCGACTCGTTCTTCCCCTATCAGATGCTGTGGTTCCTGGTGTCGAGCCCAACGCAATACGAAAAGCTCGGCAAGGATTGGGATAAGTTCGCGAGCCAGCCTTCGGGGACCGGCCCGTTCAAATTGACCAAACTGGTGCCGCGCGAACTCGCCGAGCTGACCAAGAATCCGGATTATTGGAACAAGAAGCGTATTCCCAAGGTCGAAAAGCTCGTGCTGGTGCCGATGCCGGAAGCGCTGACGCGCACCAATGCGCTGCTCGCCGGGCAAGTCGATCTGATCGAGACGCCGGCGCCGGATGCTGTGCCGCAGCTCAAGGCCGCCGGCATGAAGCTCGTCGACAACGTCACGCCGCATGTCTGGAATTATCATCTGAGCGTGCTGCCGGGTTCGCCCTGGACCGACATCCGCCTGCGCAAGGCGCTCAACCTCGCGATCGATCGTGAAGCCGTGGTGGGCCTGATGAATGGCCTTGCGAAACCCGCCAAGGGACAGGTCGATCCGTCGAGCCCGTGGTTCGGCAAGCCGAGCTTCGAGCTGAAATACGATGTCGCCGCGGCGAAGAAGCTGGTCGAGGAAGCCGGCTACTCCAAGGCGAAGCCGCTGAAGGCCACCTTCATCATCGCACAGGGCGGCACCGGCCAGATGCTGTCGCTGCCAATGAACGAATTCTTGCAGCAGAGCTTCAAGGAGATCGGCATCGACATCGATTTCAAGGTCGTCGAGCTCGAGACGTTATACACGCACTGGCGCAAGGGCGCGGCCGACGAGATGAACGCCGGCATCACCGCCAACAACATCGCCTACGTCACCTCGGACCCGCTCTACGCCATCGTCCGCTTCTTCCATTCGAGCCAGATCGCGCCGGTCGGCGTCAACTGGGGCGGCTACAAGAATCCGAAGGTCGACGCGCTGATCGACGAGGCCAAGCAGACCTTCGACAGCGGCAAGCAGGACGAGCTGCTGGCGCAGGCGCATGCGCTGATCGTCGACGACGCCACGCTGGTGTGGGTGGTGCACGACACCAACCCGCATGCGCTGTCGCCCAAGGTCAAGCAGTTCGTGCAGGCGCAGCACTGGTTCCAGGACCTCACGACGATCGGGGCGGAGTGAGGGTTATTGTCGTCCCGGCCTAGTGCGCAATTGCGCACGGGGGGCCGGGACCCATAACCACCGAGTTGGGTTTGGCGACGGCAGCCACTCCAATCTGGCGTAACAACTTCTGCTGCGGAGTATGGGTCCCGGCCTACGCCGGGACGACACTGAGGGCTTGGCTGCCAGCAAACGCCCCCTACTTCGTCAGCAGCGCATACGCCCCGGTCCAGCCCTCGGCCGGCGGATCGACCTGGAATTCCTTGATGCGCACTTCGTAGAGCTTGAACAGCTTCTCCAGCGTGTCGGCATCCTCGCTCCTGCGGCCGCGTTCGATCGCGTCCAGCGCGCCCTGCCAGTCGCGGCTGCGATAGCAGGCGAGCATTTCGATGGTGACGTTGCGCAGGCGCTGGAACGCGCCCGAATGCATCACGTCCGCGCGGCCGGCGATCGCGTAGATCACTTCCGGCTCGGTCTTGCCCTTGACCATGATGAAGTCGAGTTCGAGGATCGCGAACTGGTCCTTGGCGGCGAGCGCGGTCCTCGAGCCGACGATGATCGGAAAGCCATATTCCTTCGATTGGCCCTCTAGGCGCGAGGCCAGGTTGACGCTGTCGCCGAGCACCGAATAGTTCTTCTTCAGGTCGGAGCCCATGTTGCCGACGACGCCGATGCCGGTGTTGAGACCGATACCGACATTGAGCGGGATGTAGACGTGGCCGCCATCAATGGCCTCCTGCTCGCGGTCCTTGTTCACCGCGTCGATCTTCTCCAGCATCTGGATCGCGGCCTCACAGGCGTTGACCTCGTGCTCGGCATCGTCGAGCGGCGCATTCCAGAACGCCATGATGGCGTCGCCCATATATTTGTCGATATAGCCCTTCTGATCGATGATCACGTCGGTGAGCGGTGTCAGGAACCGGTTCATCAGGGCGATGAGCCCTTGCGGATCGTGCTTGTAGGTTTCCGATATGGTGGTGAAGCCGCGCACGTCGGAGAACATGATCGTCATCTCGCGCTCCTCGCCGCCCAGGACGAGCTTTTCCGGCGACTGCGCCAGCTGCTCGACCAGCACCGGCGACATGTATTGCGCGAACATGCCGCGGATCTGCACGCGCTGCCGCTGCTCGCGCACGAAGCTCGCAAAGATCAGCGTCAGATAGATCGCGGTGGTCGAGAGCAGCGGATAAGTGAAGTCGATGAGATAGCGGTGTTGCGCATAGAAGAACCAGGACACTCCGATCAGGATCGCGGCGAAGGTCGCGCCGGCAAGCACGAGGCGCACCGGTCCGAGGTTCGGCGTGAAGATGATGACGAGCAAGCCGATGATGAGCGCGGCGAGCAGCTCGACGCCGAGCGCATAGTTCGGCTGGGAGATCACTGCGCCGCTCAGCACGCTCTCCAGCACCTGGGCGTGGATCTCGACGCCGGGCATGGCCTTCGAGACAGGCGTGGTCTTGATGTCGTTCAGCCCGCCTGCCGAGGTGCCGATCAGCACCAGCTTGCCGGCGATCCTGCTCGGCGACACGCTGTTGTCCAGTACGTCGGCCGCGGAAACGTAGATCGAGGGATCTCCACGCGCGTAATGCACCCAGAGCTGACCGTTCTTGTCGGTCGGGATTTCCACACCTTTGAGCCGGATCGCACGTATGCCGGTCTTGTCCGTCCTGATCAGAAGTGTCGGCGTCCCGGTGGCGACACGAAGGAGTTCCAGGCTCAACGACGGCATGATGTTGCCCTGGGCGAGCATGACCATCGGCACGCGGCGGATCAGACCGTCGCGCTCGGGCCTGATCGAGAACAGGCCGCGACCGGCCGCAACCTTCTCGATCACAGGCACGTTGCGCAGCAAGCCAGGGAAGTCAAACAGGAAGCGCTCGGACCCGTCCTCACCGAGCGTCGCCACGCCCGTGAACGGAAGAGACTTGTCGAGCTCGGAGAGGACCTCCGGAAGCCCGGTCTCGCCCAGCACCACGCGCGAGCGCTTGATCGCTTCGGAGAGGATCTGGTCGTTGCTCGGCAGCTCGCGCAGCTTGGCGCGGGTGGCGTCGTCCAGATAGCGCATCTGGCTCGCGACCAGATCCGGATTGAGCCGATCGGCCTCCGAGAACACCACGTCGAAGCCGATCGCGACCGCGCCGTGACTGGTGAGGTTCTGGATCAGGTCGGCGATCCGCGTCCGCGGCCACGGCCATTGGCCGAGCTTGGCGAGGCTCTTGTCGTCGATGTCGACGATCGTAACCGGCCGCGCCGCCTTGTGGCGCGGATCGATCAACTGAAACATGTCGAAGGTGCGCAGCCGCAGTTCCTGGATCGGCGGCGGATCCCAGAGGCGAGCGCCGGCAAACACGACCAGCAGCGCAAGGCACATCAGCCGCGCAAACCCCAACTTCCGCGCAAACCACCGCCGCAGGATCTTGAGACGTTTCATGGTGGTGGGATATCACGCCGTCCGAGCAAATGGCAGTGGCATCGGATGTCCCGACGGCCGCCTTCCTTAGCGCTACCCTCAGGCATGGAAGATGAAGTCGCTGGCCTGGACCTGCGCGATGTTCTTCAAAAGGATGCTGTCATGCGCATTGATCGTGATGAGTGTATCGTTCCCCGAAAGGGTGGCGTTCTGCTCGATCCAGGCTTGGCCGTCCGTTGTCGTGACGACGGCCGACAGGTCGACATGGTCCTCGCCGGACGTGAAGTTCATGATCACGTCATGGTTCGAATTGGCAGCGAACACGAACTGATCCTGATAGCCGGTCCCGAACAGAACGTCCTTCTGGTCCGTGCTGGCGAGAGTCACCGGGCCTTGTTCGCTCAGGTTGAAGATCAGATTGACCGTATCGGTCGCGCCATGACCGTCGGTCACGGTGACCACGACCTTGTCTGTCGCCGACACGGCCTGGCTTGGCTCGGTATAGGCGAGATAGTGAAGCGCCGAATCGACATTATCCAGCGTATCGGACGTCGATGCGGGATCCACATAAGTGCCCGAACCCGCCGCCGCAGTGAGCGTGAAAGTTTCATTGGCGGCGGCATCGACGTCGTTGACCGAGAGGCCGTGCACGAAGACCTGGTCGCCTTCCTGCGAGACGCTGACCTGGTCGGTGTTGATGACAGGCGCGTCGTTCGCGCCGTCGACGTCCACCGTGAGCAGCGCCGAGGCGGTCGCACCGTGCGAGTCCGTGGTCTGGACCGTAAAGCTATCCTCATGAGATCCGCCCGACAGCGCGTCGATCGCGGTCGCGTTTGGAACGTAAGTATAGTTGCCGTGGGAGTCGACCGTCAGCGAGCCATAGAGGCCCCTCACCGTCCCATCGCTATTCGCATTCAACACGGAATAGGTCAGCGTGTCACCGGTATCGACATCATTGCCGACCAGGTGCCCCGTGAGATTTGAGAAGCTGTTCGCGGCCGCCGTATCCACAAGCTTGCCGATGTTGACATCGGCGAACGTCGGCGTGTCGTTGGCTCCGGTCAAGTCGACTGTATATGTCGCCGTGGTTACGGCGCCGTGCGCGTCCGAAACCTGAACCGTGAAACTATCCGAGTAGGAGCCCGCCGGCAGCGCGTTGATCGAGGCCGCATCGGGAACGTAGGTATAGCTGCCGTCCGCATTGACCGTCAGCGATCCGTAGTCACCCACGACGGTGCCCGTCGCATCGTGATCGGCGTCCAGCACGGCATAGGTCAACGTGTCGCCCGAGTCGGCATCGGTCGCGGCCAGTTGGCCGGTGAGATCAGAGAAGTGATCCGCCAGGGCCGTGTCGGTGAGCTCTCCGAGGCTGCCGTTGGACAACACCGGCGCGTCGTTGGCGCCGGTGACGTTCACCGTGAACGACGCCGTGCCAGTCGCGCCGTGCACGTCCTTGGTCTGGACGGTGAAAATGTCCTGGTAATCGCCTGCCGCCAGAGCGTTGATCGCGGCCGCGTTGGGGGCATACCTGTAAGTGCCGTCATCGGTGACGGTCAGCGTACCGTAGTCGCCCGCCAGTGACGTCACTGCGGTCGTTCCATCGAGCACGGTATATTTCAGCGTCGCTTGCTCGCCGCTGTCGACGTCGGTCCCGGCCAGCGTTCCCATGATGTCCGAGAAACTGTCGTTCGTCGCCGTGTCCACCAGCCCGCCCTTGGTCACCGACGCCAGCGTCGGCGCATCGTTCTTGCCGGTGATCGTGATGGTGACGTCGGCAGTCGTGGTCTGGCCCTGGTGGTCGTCGAGCGTGATGGTCGACACCACCGTCGCGGTCTGGCCCTCGCCGAGGAAATCGAGCTCGCTGTCGACGATCGAATAGCTC
The DNA here is from genome assembly GCF_055807455.1 of Bradyrhizobium sp. Kon58. Taxonomy (NCBI): domain Bacteria; kingdom Pseudomonadati; phylum Pseudomonadota; class Alphaproteobacteria; order Hyphomicrobiales; family Nitrobacteraceae; genus Bradyrhizobium; species Bradyrhizobium sp. Kon58. The sequence goes on along the minus strand of NZ_JBVVOT010000009.1, from coordinate 56,597 downwards.
CATCCGACCGTGCCGTTGTTCTTCCCGGTCCCGAGGATCGACAACGCCTGCTCGAGCGCCGAGGTCTGACCCGAGGTCAGATTGAATTCCGTGTTGTGGTCGGCAGCCAGCCATGTCGCGGCCTGGTGGGTGATCGTCGCGGTCGGTCGGTCGGTCAGGTCGATGTCAGTGAAGGCGATCGAGCCGGTTGCGGCGGGCACCGGGTCGGAATTGCCGGAGCCGGTGGTGCTTTCGAGCTCGGAGAAACTGGCGCTCAGCGTCGGGGCCGCCGTGTCGAACGCCGGCGCGTCGTCGGTCGCATGCATCGTGATCAGCGTGTGCCCGCCATCGTCGCTGCCCGCGAAATGGGCATCGCGATAGTCACCGACGAGGATCAGGTCGATGGTCTTGCCATCGTTGCCAGTGACCGTGAGCACGCCGCCGCTCGCAGGATCGGCGGCATTGGGCACGTAGACGGCGCTGGTGCCGGGGCCCCACTGGATCGTCGACAATTCGATCGTGTCGTTCACGGACAAGTCCGCGATCGAGCCGTCGAACGTGTCCGCATCGATCTGAAGGCCTGCGCCGTTGCCGGCGAGGTGGATCGTCTGCGCGACCGTACCCTCCAGCGTCAGCAGCGCGCCGACATCGACGGTCACGGAGCCCGTGCCGGTCAGCGAGCCGAACAGCGTCAACTCTCCGTCATGGACCTCGATGGTGCCGGTGTTGATGATAGCGCCGGTAATCGTCGCCGTGCCCCAGCTGTCGATGTGGTTGTGATTGACGAGGCCGGGCCCACTCAGGGAGATCGAGGCGCCGTTGAGGAGATCGATGACACCGTCATTGACGATCGTCGACGCATTGCCGAACACGCTCGTGCCGGCGACCGTCCAGGTGCCGCCGGACTCGTTGTTGAAGGTCGTGCTGGCGACGGAGATATTGCCGTTGATGTGGCCGGTGTTGTTGATCGTGATGCTGCCACCGATCTCGACAATCGCATCGGTCACGGAGGTCACGCTCGAGGCGGGGGCCGGCCCGATGGTGCCCGAATTGTCGATCACCGAACCAGTCGTGTCCTGCTGGACGTGGATCGCAGCATTGCCACCGGTGCCCACGATCGAGCCGGAATTGACGATGTGGATCGAACCGGTCGCGCCCGAAAACTCCAGCGTCGCGCCGACATCGACGATCACCTTGCCTGAACCGGCGATGCCGCCCGCAAGGTCGAGCGTGCCGCTCTGGACCTCGATGATGCCCGTATTGGTGACGCTGCCCGTGACCGTATCGACGCCGGCGCTGTAGAGATTGCCGGCATTGCTCAGGCTGCCACCGTTGATCGAGACGTCGGTCAGATAGAGCTTCGAGGTGCCGTCGACCGTGATCGACCCGGCACTGGTGTTGCTGACGGTGAGATTTGCCAGCTTCAGCGTGCCGTGGTTGACCGCCTCAAGAGCCGCGGTGTTGGCGATATCCTCACCGGAAACGCCGAGCACGCCGCCGTTCGCCTGAATGAGATTATGGTTGGTGATGGCGTGAAGCGTGGCGGGATCGATCGTCAACGTGCCGCTGGTGACGGTGATCGTGCCGGTGTTGGTGATGTCGGCGTTGTTGATCGCGCTCGTGCCGATCGATTCCAGCGTACCGGCAATCGTCACCGCACCGCCGTCGATGGTGGCGCCCTGGAGATCGAGTGTCGAGTTGGACTCGACCGAGACATTACCGCTGCCGGTATTGGTCACCGTCATCCCGATCAGCTTCAGCGTGCCGTTGTTGATGGCTGCAAGCGTGCCCGTGTTGGTGACGGCCTCTCCGCTGATGTCGAGTTCGGCGTGGCTGGCCCGGATCATGCCGCTGTTCGTGATGGTGGTAGCGGAAGTCGTCGCCACCAACGCCAGCAGGCCGTTGAGCGTCGACTCGAGCAGAGTGCCATTCGAGATATTGGCCTCGGTGATGGTCGTGGCGCCGGAGGAAGCAAGCGTACCGACGACGGTGAGCGTGCCGCCGGTCAGGGTCGCACCCGCCAGCGTTAGCTTCTTGGTTGCATCGACCTTGACAATGCCGCCGTTGGCGATCGCGCTGCCGGTCACCGTGGCGTCGTCGAGCGTCAGCGTGATGCCGTTTTCGACCGTGATGGCACCCTTGTTCAGCGCCGCGTTGCCATCGATCTTGCTGTCGCCGGCGACGTTGAGCGTGCCGCCGGACGCACCGTTGAAATTGTTGATGGTGCCGCCTGATATCTCGGTGCCGGCCAGCGTCAGCGTCTGTCCATCATCGATCGTGACGGTATGGCTGGTGTTGGTCAGGATGTCGTTGAGCAGCGTCGCCGCGCCGGCGATCTCCAACGTGCCGTTGTTGGTGATCGCCCCCTTGGACGCAGCTGAGGCCCCCTGGACCGTGGCGCCGTTCTTGAGCTTGACGGTGTTGTCGAGCTCGATGCCTGCATTGTCCGTGATCGTCGAGCCCGACACCGTGATGCCGTCCAGCGTCAGCTTGGCATTGGCGCTAACTGTGGCCGTGCTCAGCGTAGCGCCGCCATCGATCTTGCTGGCGTCGGCGACGTCGATGGTGCCGGGACCGTCGATCGTGCCGCCTGATATCTCAGTGCCGGACAGCGTCAGGGTCTTGCCGCCGTCGACATGAACGGTGTGGCCGGTGTTGGTGAGGACATCGTTGAGCAGTGTCGCCGCGCCGGCAATCTCCAGCCTGCCGGTGTTGGTGATCGGGCCGTCCTGGATCTTGGCGTTGCCAGCCAGTTGCACGGTGCCCTTCAGCACCACGCTGCCGCCGCCGCTGATCGTCGAGCCCGACACCGTCATGCCATCGAGCGTCAGCGCGATGCCGTTCCCGACAGTGACCGTGCTCGTGCTCAGCGTCGCGGCGCCATCGATCGTGCTGGCGCCAGCGACGTCGATGGTGCCGGGGCCGTCGATCGTGCCGCCTGTGATCTCAGTGCCGGACAGCGTCAGGGTCTTGCCGCCGTCGACATGAACGGTGTGGCCGGTGTTGGTGAGGACGTCATTGAGCAATGTCGCCGCGCCGGCGATCTCCAGCGTGCCGGTGTTGGTGATCGGGCCATTCTGGATCTTGGCGTTGCCTTCCAACAGCACGGTGCCCTTCAGCACCACGCTGCCACCGCCGCTGATCGTCGAGCCCGACACCGTCATACCATCGAGCGTCAGCGCGATGCCGTTCTCGACAGTGACCGTGCTCGTGCTCAGCGTCGCGCCGCCATCGATCGTGCTGGCGCCGGTAACGTCGATCGTGCCGAGACCGTTAATCGTGCCGCCGCTGATCGTGGCCCCGTTCACTGTCAGCTTGCCGGTGGCGTCGACCGTGACGTTGCCATTGTTGGTGACGCCGGAGCCCTGGTCGATGGTCAGCCAGCCATTCGCCAGCACCTTGATCGTGCCGCTGGAGGTGTTTGCGACGGTCTCGTGGGCGAACTCCGCCGTGCCCTTGACGTTGACCGCTCCTGAATTGTTCAGCGTGCCGTCCTTGAGGACGCTGGTGCCGTCGAGTTCCAGCGTGCCGGCGATGGTGACCGTGCCGCCGCTGATGGTGGCGGTGTCGACGATCAGCGTCGTGCCGGCATCGGCCTTCAGCGTGCCACCGGCATTGTCAATTCCGGCCAACGTCGTCAGCGTGCCGCCGAACAGCTCGATCGTGCCGGAATTGGTGATCGTGGTGCTCTTGGCGAAATCGCCGCCGCCCTTGAGCGTCAGGTAGCCGGCGTTGGTGAGGACGCTACTGTCCAGGAACTCAGCCTTGCCACCAACCGAGATCGTGCTGGCCGTGAAATTGGTGAGCTTCGAATCGGCCTTGAGGCTGACCTCGCCCGCAATCGTCAACGCACTCTTGTTGATGACTTCCGGTGCCGTGTGGCCGACCGTGGTGTCGTAGTCGTTCATCGTGATCGACTTGGCATAAGCAGCCGCGTCGATCGTCACCGGATAGGACGGCGTCAGCCCGTGCAATTGATCCGTGATGACGATGACGTCGTCATTGATGGTGGGGACCGTGCCGGTTTCCCAGTTCGCCGCGTCCTTCCAGAAGCCGCCGGAGGGAGCGCCGGCATGGTCGGTCGCGATCCACACCACGGCGGGAGCGTCGGTGCCGGTGATCGTGACGGTGATGGTCTGCTGCGAGGTGGCGCCTTGCGCGTCCTTGAGCGTCACGGTGTAGACCAGCGTCAGCACCTCACCCTTGGGGATGAAGTCGGCGAGGTAGACCGGCAGCTCGGCCAGCGACCAGTTGATGGTGCCGGTGCCGTCCCCGGTGCTATCGGCGCCCGCCGCGATCGCGACCGACATCGCGCTCTGGAACGCAGCAAGCGGGCCCGGCGGAACGGTACCATCAGGCAGGGTCGCGCTGGTCAGCTTGACAGCGACCGTGTGGGTGTCGGTGAGGTCGACATCATTGAAGGTCAGCGTGCCCGAAGTCGGCACCTCGCTGGTGAGCGGGCCACCCGGCACGCTGGTGCCGCCTTCGAAGACGATGACCGGAACGCTGGTGGTGATCACCGGCTTGTCGTTGGTGCCGGTGATCGTGATGGTGATGTCGATGGTCGACGCTTCGGCATTGACCGAGAAATTATTGTTGACGCGGACCTTGTAGGTCAGCGTCAGCGTCTCACCCGCCGCGAGAAAGTCGAAGACGTGGTCGGGAATCGTGTAGGTCCAGACCGCCGAGCCGTGGTTGGTGTTGCCGCCATTGGCGACCACGTCGATGTTGATCAGCGTCGCAGCAATGTCCTGCTTCTGGAGCGCGGTGAGCGATCCGGTGACATCGTGCAGCCCGGCGTCCTTGTAGACGTAGTTGGGCGCGTCGGCGACGCTCATGCTCACCGTCGGCCGGTCGCCCAGGTTCTGGTCGTCGAAGGTGATCAGGCCGGAGATCGTGTCGGAATGCGTCGTGTCGCCGGTCGTATCCGCGCGCTCAGTCAGCGCGAACGCCTTCTGCACATTGCCGTTGAGATCAAGACTGCGCGCAAGGGGCGGGCCGGGAATGCGGGTGCTGGTCGCCGGATCATGGCCGGGCCCCGGCGATGTCGGCTCAGTGAGATGCGTGAAGGTCGCGGTCGCGGTGGCACCGGTATCCGTCTTGATGAAGACAATGTTGCCGGTCTGCGTGATCGAGTCGGTGAAGTTCTGGGTCAGCTTGGTGTTGCTGTTGTTGTCCGTGAACTTCAGCGTGAACACGTCCGTGATCAGCTTCTGGATGTCCGGCGACATCAGGGCATTGGAGATCGAGACGTTGCCGCCGCTGATCTGGATCATCTGGCCGGCCTGGTTGACCGTCGCGATCGGCAGCAGCGTGACCTTGTCGAACAGGATGTAGGAGCCCGTCGTGCCGTTCGGCTCGACCAGCACCTGGAAGCTCGCCTGTGGCTGCGGATCGCCGCCGCCGGCGGGAACGACGAAGTTGATCTGGCTCAGCACCGCCGTGCCCCGGATGCCCATGGTGGCGACCGGCGTGTCGACCTTCATGTCGCCGTGCTTGGCGGTCTCGCCGGCGACGAAGGTGATGGTGCCCGCGACCAGACTGAGCAGCGAGGAATTGTTCGACCCGTTGGGGTCGTAGACCATCTCGTTCAGCACCATCCGCGCATTGGAGGACAGGCCGAACACCGTGCCGTCGATGAACGTGATGCCGAGCGTCGAGTCGCCGCCGGTCGAGACCACGTCGCCCTTCTCGACATTGTCGCCGTTGTTCAGGATGACGGAGACGCCGTTCCGGACGGCGGTCGCGCTGCCGGAGAGCTTGGTGACGTGGCCGATGACCTGCGCGGCGGCAATGCCGGAGGCGGCCTGCGCGTATTGCACATGGCCGGTGAGTGCGTTGACGACGTCGCCGGTGAGGTGCGCGCCGTCGGGCGAGGCGATCGCCGCGCGCTTGTCGCCCCTGAAATAATCGTGAACGACGAAATCGTGCCCATCATGGGACAGCACGAGGTCGAGACCGGCACGCTTGAAATCGCCATTGAAGATCAGATTCGGGTCGGGAACGACGAACGCGCCATCAGGCACGTGACCGTGCGCCTTGGCGGTAAAGGAATCGACATGGCCATCGGCGGGCGATCGGGAACCCAAGCCGTCCAAGGAAATCGCGGCGTCAAATTTGCCAGCGTAATTCAATCCAGGCACCAAAAAAGGGAGTTAAAATCTAAGTAAGTATCGCTCGCCTAAACTTGCATATCATTACCAAGTCCTTAGCGAAACCACCTATTGCTTGTGTGATTTGGCGTCACCAAGCGGTCGATGCTCTCAGGCGGCTGGGCGTCCGCAGAGAAGCCAAAGTAATTTTCGAAATACTCATAAGTAAAGTAGCGCTTATTTTCGCTCATTTCCAGTAACCCCATGTATTCTATTGTAGAAATACCACAATAGATACTTCTGTCATCTTTTGTTCGTGGATCCCCGCACCACCCTGCGGCAAATACGGGGCCAAATCTGTGATCCAACTAACAGAAGCCGTGAAATAGCGAGCCGTTAGCCATAAGGCGCAGAATCAGTTCCACGACAACTTGTGCCTGCAATTGGTCCTTCTTCGCGGCAACTGCCGTCCTCCTAGCCGGCGAATCGTAAAATTTTACGCAATTTGAGCAGGCCCGTTTCAGCCTGTTGCCCGGTTTTGGGACCCCAGCCGGGCGCGTTAAGCAGAACAAAACCGGCCGCCTCGCACTATCTCCGCGAAAGCAACAAAGCCCGGCACGTGCAGGTCGAGGGGGACCTGGCGAAGCCGGAAGGGGATGTCAGATGGAGACCGCTGCTCGCTCGCGCGCTTGGCGCGCAATCGTTGTGCTGTGCGGATTGATCCTGCTCGGATCGGCCGCCGAGCTTCGCGCTGGCACGCTACTGTCGCCGGGGGCCGGCGTCCTCGTGCGCAAATCTGCCGAGCCGTTCGGCGTGTTCGCCTTCGCTATCTCCGCCGGCAGCCTGCAACAGAAATGGCTCGCGCTGAGGTCCAGGCTCGACGATGACATGGTGCAGCTCGCGCTGTGCGACGGCGACCGGGACAATTGCGCGTCGCCTGCTGCGCTGAAACTGCTCGCCATCGTCGACCAGGCCCGCAGCCGTGACGGCCGCGCTCTGCTGGGCGAAACCAATCGCGCCATCAACCTCGCCATCCGTGCCGCCGATGACGGTTCTGAGGACGTCTGGAGCTCGCCGCTCGCGACTTTCGCGCGTGGCGCCGGGGATTGCGAGGACTATGCCATTGCCAAGCTCGCCGCCCTTAAGCTGGCGGGCGTCGCCGCCGAAGATCTACGCATCGTCGTCGTGCGCGACATCCGCGCCGGCGAACAGCATGCGGTTGCCGCTGCACGGCTCGACGGGCACTGGCTGATGCTCGACAACCGCCGCATGGCAATGGTCGAGGACGACGCCGCACGGAGCTACCAGCCGTTGTTCGTACTCTACCGGTCGGCCGTGATGAAATATGTCGACGAACCCGTGCGGTTCTCGATGGTCGCCGCCGAGGCGCGTTGATTTTCTTGTAGCCGGGATGGAGCCACCGGGTCCGCGCACAGCGCCGCCCGATGACGGGCTCCGCAAAATCCGCGGCCGCTGCCGCCTGTCGCACGAATCCCGGATTGCGCTGCGCTCCATCCGGGCTACCAGCACAAAGTGCGCTTACCCACAAACCCATTCCACAGTGCGATCCGGGACGCTAGCATGGCCGCGGCTATGCGGGGGCGACTGGAATGCGGTTCATCGTGCTGACTGTGCTTGCGCTGCTGTCCTTGCCGGCGGCTCCAGGCTTCGCGCAATCCAGCCCGTCCGACCGCGGCGTCGCCGACAGGCTGCCGCTGTTCGCCAGGAACAACTGCCAGCAGATCCGCGATCCCGGCAATCAATTGTTCTGCGGTGATGCCGAACTTGCCGCCGCCGCCGAGAAGCTGAGCACGGGAATCGAGGCGCGGCTTGCCCGCCTGCCCGATCGCCTGCCTGGAATCGAGGAGAACGCGATCTGGATTCGCCAGCGCAACCTCGGTTGCGGCATCGTCGGCCAGACCGCGATCCGCACCGACGATTTCGACCGGGTGAAGGCATGTCTTCTCAAGGTGACCGATGAGCGCGCAGCGATCGTGCGCGATCCGGATTTCGACTGTCTCGCGGCCAACACCGCCGCGGGCGCGCTGATCTGTGCGGACCCGTCGCTGGCGCTTGCCGAGACCGAGTTGAACAGCCAGGTTCTCGGCCTGATCGGCAAGCTCGATCCGACCGCGGCCCGCTTTGCCTTCGCCGAATATGGCCGGTGGACGCGGGAGCGCGATCGCAAATGCAATCTGGTCGGCAAGGAGAATGTGCCGCTCGGGGAGCTCGAGTCCGCGGAGGACTGTCTCGCCGGCTATCTGAAACACAAGGCCGACGAGATTGGCGGGGCGAAAGGCGATCCGAAGAAGGTGTTCGGCCGGCAGGTCGCAGCCCGCGCGCCCGACACTGATGCCGTCGATTTCTGCGCCGCGCGAATCCACGCGGCCAATTCCTGCGGCAACTTTCTCCGCATCAACCGCGTCTACGCGCTCGACAGCCAGGTGGGCGAGCAGGAGGCGCAGGTCACGGGCGAAATCGAGATGGCCGTACTGGCGCCCTTCGCCACCTGCAGCAAGATCGCCACGACGTGCACGGGCACCTGCTGGAACGCCACAACGGGTCGTCCGCAGCCTGGCGTCGGCAACAAGGAGCGCTCCGCAGACGCCTTCAACGTCACACGCCGCCTTCGAATCCAGCGCACGTTTGCGTTTGTCAAAGCCGCCGACGGCTGGCGCTGCCGGGAAGACGAGTTGGCCCCGGTGAATTCAGGCACCGCGGGTGGAGGATCGTAGGGCTGTGTCCTCTCCCTCGCCCCGTTCTTACGGGGTCGCGACGAGCTTCGCTCGCGCTGAGAGGGTTGAGGTGAGGGGCTGCTTCAGCGAATCGGGTGACAGTTAGACTCGCGGAGAGCCCCCTCACCCGGAATTTGCTGCGCAAATTCCGGCCTCTCCCCGCATGCGGGGAGAGGCGAAGAAATCAAAACATCAGGTTGTCCTTCACCAGAACCCAGCGGCCGCCCTTGACCTGCTGCACCTGGGTGATGGTGTTGGCGAGGTGGTCGGTCTTGGAGAATTTGGTCGGCGGCGAGTTGAAGATGTCGAGGAACTTGTCGCCCGATTCCAGCGCGTCCAGCATCTTCTGGCCGGTCAGATCCTTGCCCGCCTTGTTGGCGTAGAACGCAAACGTCGTCACCGCATTGTAGCCGATGATCGCCTGGGTGTTGGCATCGGTGTTGAACATCTTCTTGTAGTTGATGAGCCAGTCGTGGACCTTGCCCTTGGCGGTGTCCTCGTAGGGGATCTCGAAGCCGCTCGCCGCATAGAGGCCCTCGACGGCGTCCTTGCCGAGCGCCGGCACTTCCAGCACGTTGGTCGGCGTCGCCCCCAGGAAAGTAACGTCCCAGCCGAGCTTCTTCGCCTCCGTCATCGCGCCGATGGTCTCGCGGATCACGGTGCCGAGCACGACGAGATCGCAACCGTCGGACTTCATCTTGGCGATCTGCGCGCTGAAATCGGAGGCGCCGCGCTTGTAGCTCGTCACCGACGCCGGCTGCAGCTTCATGGCCGTCAATTGCTGGGTGAAGCCGTCGAGCACGTTCTTTCCATACTCGTCATCCTGATGCATGATGCAGGGCTTCTGGAAGTTCTTCCACTCCACCATGTATTTCAGCGCGGCGCGCGTGCTCTCGACATAGGGCAAGAGGTTGTTGAACTTCAGCCGCTCCTGCGGCTTGGCCGGGTCGAATTTGAAGGTGAACTCGGCGGCAGTCAGCGGGAAGAGCTGGAGCACGCCGGCATCGAACAGGATGTCCTGCGCGGCGAGCGTCGGCGCCGATCCCATCGAGCCGATCATTGCAAATATCTTGTCGCGCTCGACCATCTTCTGCGACGCCAGCACACCCTTCTTCGGATCGTAGCCGTTATCCTCGAGGATCATCCTGATTTTGCGGCCATTGATGCCGCCGGCCGCGTTGATTTCCTCGACAGCCATCTTCATGCCGTTCGAGACCGGCACGCCCCAGACCTTGATCGGCCCCGACAGATCCTGATGGGTGCCGATGACGATCTCGGAGGCCGAGATACCTTCATTGGTGACCTTGGTCTGCGCTGCGGCAGGCAAGCAGGTGAGCACCACCGCGCCTGCCGCAAAGCCGAACGTTCTCAACGATCTCGACATTGACGTCTCCTCTCCTTGGGGCCCTTATGATGCGAAGGGTGGGGCCATCACTCCTTCGCTGTTATTCAAACAGGATTGTTCAAGCCACCGCCCGCGTCGGATACATTGCGTCGATCTCGGCGGCATAGCGCTTGTTCACGAAGCCGCGCTTCAGCTTCATGGTCGGCGTCAGCTCCTCGTCCTCCGGAGTGAGTTGCCGTTCGATCAGATAGAATCTCTTGATGGTCTCGACGCGGGCAAAATTGGCATTGACCGCTTCGATCTCGCGCCAGATCAGGTCCTGGATCTCCGCCGCGCGGCACAGGCTGGCATAATTGGTGAAGGGGATGTCGTGGTCCTGCGCGAACTTCTCGACATTCTCCTGGTCGATCATCACGAGGCAGGTGAGGTATGGCCGCTTGTCGCCGATCACCACGGAATCCGAGATGTAGGGCGAGAATTTCAGCTGATTCTCGATCTCGGACGGCGTGATGTTCTTGCCGCCCGAGGTGATGATGATGTCCTTCATCCGGTCGGTGATGCGGACGAAGCCCTCATTGTCGATGGTGCCGACGTCGCCGGTATGCAGCCAGCCGCGATGGTCGATGGTCTCTGCTGTCCTCTCCGGCTGGTTCAGATAGCCCATGAACAGGAAGTCGCCCCGGATCAGGATCTCCCCGTCGGGCGACAGCGCCACTTCACCCCACGACACCGCCTTGCCGACCGAGCCGAGCTTGATCCGCTCCGCCGGCATCATGGTGGCGACCCCGCAATTCTCGGTCTGGCCGTAGAGTTCGTGGATATCGATGCCGAGCGCGAGATACCAGCGGATCAGCTCCGGTGCGATCGGCGCCGCGCCGGTGAAGGCGATGCGGCAACGGTCGAGCCCAATCATGCGCCGGATGTTGCGGAAGGCGAGCCGGTAAGCGATGCCGTTGGCGAGCCGCAACGACAGCGGCGGCGGCTTCCCTTCGATCCTGCAATCGACCATGCGATAACCGATATCGATGGCGCGGCGGTAGACCCATTGCTGCAGCGGCGTCGCGTCCTTTAGGGCGATAGTGATCGCGGAATAGAATTTCTCCCAGATCCGCGGCACCGCGAGGAAGATGGTCGGCTGCACCTCGCGCAGATTGTCCGGCACCGTCTCCGGACTCTCGGCAAAATTCATCACCGAGCCGAGCGCGACCGAGATGTAGTAGCCGCCGATCCGTTCGGCGACGTGGCAGAGCGGCAGGAAGATCAGCCGGTCCTCGTTCTCGCGCGCCGGAATGAAATCGTTGGCGTGCCGCATCTGGTGCGTGACGCTGCGGTTGGCGTGCATGGCGCCCTTCGGCGGGCCCGTGGTGCCGGATGTATAGACGAGGACCGCGAGATCGCTCGCGCTGCGACTGTCGATCATCTCCTGCCATAGCGCCTCACGGCCGGCCATGTGGTTGCGCCCGAGCGCACGGAATTCGTCGAGGGACATCACCATCTCATCGGAGAAGCCGCTGAGGCCCTCCATGTCGAACACGATGATCTTTCGCAGAGACGGACAGCGTGCGCGGCAGGCCAGGATCTTGTCGAGCTGCTCCTCGTCCTCGGCGAAGATCACTTTCGTCCGGGAATCGTTGACGAGATATTCGACCTGGGATGAGGCATCGGTCGGATAGATCCCGGAAGAGACGCCGCCGGCGCACAGAATGCCCATGTCGACATGGACCCATTCCGGCACGGCGTTGGCGATGATCGAAGCAACGTCGCCGGGCCTGAAGTCGATCGCGTGCAGCGCGTAGGCGATCTCCTTCGAGATCTCCAGCCATTCGCGCCAGCTGGTCGGCTGCCAGATCCCGAATTTCTTCTCGCGTATAGCCGGCCTGTCGCCCCGCGTTTCCGCAGCGCGCAAAAAGCTCTTCGCGATCGTGTCAGCGACCGTCAGCATCGCCGGTCGGGCCATTCACGTCTCCTCCTTGTCGCGTTCCCCTCCGCTGCCTGCCTTGCCGGCGGTCTATTGTTCCGGACGGGTCTCCCGATCTAACGCCAATTCTTCCTTCAATGCCAAGTCTTGCTTCAACGCCAAGTCTTCTTCTTTTTCCAGCGCCGCTCGCCTCGTGCGCCCGCTTCCTTGGCGCCGAGGTAGAATTCCTGGATGTCCTTCGAATGCATCAAGCGGTCGCAGCTGTCGTTCATCACGATCCGGCCGATCTCCAGCACATAGCCATAATGCGCCGTCTCCAGCGCCACCTTGGCGTTCTGCTCGACCAGCAGGATCGACATGCCCTGCTCCTCGTTGACGCGACGGATGATCGTGAAGATCTCCTTCACCAGCAGCGGCGACAGCCCGAGCGAGGGCTCGTCGAGCAGCAACAGCGTCGGCCGGTTCATCAGTGCGCGGCCGATTGCGAGCATCTGCTGCTCGCCGCCGGAGAGCTGTCCGGCCGGCTGGTTGATGCGCTCCTTCAGCCGCGGGAAGTAGCCGTAGACGCGCTCCAGATCGTCCGCAACGCCGTCACGATCCTTGCGCGGATAGGCACCCATCATCAGGTTCTCGCGCACGGAGAGGAACGGGAACACCTCGCGTCCCTCCGGCACATGGCTGAGGCCCAGCCGCACGATCCTGTCCGCCTCCATGCGCTGGATCGACTTGCCCATGAACTCGATGGCGCCCTTCTGCGGATCGAGAATGCCCGAGATCGTCTTCAGCACCGTGGTCTTGCCGGCGCCGTTGGCGCCGAGCAGCGTGACGATGCGGCCGCGCGGCACTTCGAGCGAGATGCCGCGGATCGCCATGATCGGCCCGTAATAGCTCTCGATGTTGGAGAGTTTCAGGATGATGTCTGGTGTCGCCACGGCATCCATCGCGTCAGGCGCCCAGATAGGCGGCGACGACATCGGGGTGCTGTTGCACTTCGGCAGGCGAGCCCATCGCCAGCACCCGGCCGTAGTTCAGCGCGATGACGCGGTCGGAGACGCGGTTGACCAGCGACATGTCGTGCTCGACCATGAGCACGGTGACGCCGAGCTCGCTCTTGAGGTCGCGGATCCAGAACGACATGTCGTCGGTCTCCTCCACGTTAAGGCCCGAGGACGGCTCGTCGAGCAGGATCAGCTTCGGCTCCGAGCACAGCGCGCGCGCCAGCTCGATCACCTTGCGCGCGCCGTAAGGCAGACCCGAGATCAGCTTGTCGCGGTAGGGTTCGAGATCGAGGAATTCGATGACCTGCTCCACCCTGCGGCGATGCACCTTCTCGTCGGCCCGTACGCCCGGCAGGAACAACAGTTCCTGCCAAAGCTGCGTGGTCGAATGCCGGTGGCGTCCGACCAGCAGGTTCGACAACACCGTCGCGTTCTCGAACAGCTCGATGTTCTGGAACGTGCGAGCGATGCCGAGCCTTGCGATGTCGTGGGGCGGCTGCTCCGTGATGTCCTGATCCTCGAAGAAGATGCGGCCGGAGGTCGGCCGGTAGATCCGCGAAATCAGGTTGAAAATCGAGCTCTTGCCGGCGCCGTTCGGCCCGATGATCGAGAGGATCTCGCCCCTCTCGACCGCGAACGACACCGCATCGACGGCCTTCAGCCCGCCGAAATGCAGCGACAAGCTCTCGGCGCGAAAATAGCTCATCGGTTGCGCTCCGACTTCACATAGATCTTCTGCCGCTTGAAGGTGGCGCGCTTGTAGAGCGGGAACAGCTGGAAGAAGAGTTTGATCTTGAGCCAGCGGCCGTAAAGCCCGAGCGGCTCGAACAGCACGAACAATACGATGATGATGCCGTAGATCGCGCCTTTCAGGCCGTTGAGCGAGGCAAAGGCCGCGACCTTGGACTGGACATTGGCCGCGGCTTGCGTGCCCGCTCCGAAGGTCGCGGCAATGCCGGCGATGATGCCGGGCATGTCGTCCTTGAGGTAGGTCAGGAACGGATCGATCATCACGATGAAGATCGCCCCCAGCACCGCGCCGTGCAGGCTGAAGGTGCCGCCGATCAGGATTACGATGATGAACTCGATCGAGAGTTGGAGCGTGAACATCTCCGGCGAGATGAAGGAGAGCTTGTGCGCGAACAGCACGCCGGCGAAGCCGGTGATTGCGGCGGAGATCGCAAAGGACTTCACCTTGTACAGCGCGACATTGACCCCCATGCTGCGCGCCGCGGTCTCACTGTCGCGGATCGCGACGAAGGCGCGCCCCGTGGGCGACCGCAGCAGATTGAGCGTACCGACGATGGTCAGCACCAGCACGGCGAGGCAGAGGAAATAGAAGGTGGGGCTGTCGCGCGAGACTGCGATCCCAAACAGCGACACCGCCTTGATCCGCATGCCCTCGTTGCCGTTGGTGACGCTCTCCCAGCGCGCCAGGATCTCCTCGACGATGAAGGCGAAGGAGATGGTGGCGATGACGAGATAGATGCCTTGCAGCCGCAGCGCGGGGAAGCCGACCAGCGCACCGATCAGCCCGGTCAGGAGCCCGGCGGCGAGAAAGTAGACCGGGAACGGCACACCATATTTCTGCAAATAGGCCGCCGTATACGCACCGATCGCGAGAAACGCCGCATGCCCGAGCGAGGCCTGCCCGGTGAAACCGGTCAAAATCAGCAGCGCCACGCCGACGGTCGCATAAATGCAGACGAAGACGAGCTGGCTCATCAGATAGCTGGAGAGCACATAGGGCGCGATCAGCAGCACGGCCAGCAGAAGACCGTATGAGACGTAATAGCCCGAATGCGGAAACAGCCTGATGTCGTCCTCGTAGTCGGTCTTGAACAGGAAGCGCATGCGCTCAGACCTTCTTGCGGACGTGAAGGCCGAACAGGCCTTCGGGCTTGAGCAAGAGCACGGCGAGCAGCACGATGTAGGGCGCGACGTCCTTCCAGCCCTCGGCCAGATAGAAGCCGGCCATGCTCTCAATGACGCCGATCAGGACGCCGCCGACGACGGCGCCGGGGATCGAGCCGAAGCCGCCGAGCACGGCGGCCGGAAACGCTTTCAGGCCCAGCACCAGACCGACATTGGAATGGATGAAGGTGATCGGCGCCAGCAGCACGCCGGCACAGGTCGCAACCGCCGCGCTGATCGCCCAGACGATCGACACCACGCGCTTGACCGGAATGCCCATGTAATAGGCGGCCAGCATGTTCTCGGAACTGGCGCGCATCGCGGTGCCGAGCGTGGTCTTGTTGAAGAACAGCCAGAGCAGCGCGCAGAGGATGACCGTCGCAGCGATCACCGAGAGCTTGTCATGGGCGAGCACCAGCGAACCGATCCGCAGCACGCCCTGGCTGAACGGCGTGTCGATCTTGAAATCGTCGGTGCCCCAGATCATGCCGGAGACCGAGCGCAGGAAATAGCCGAGCCCGATGGTGGCCATGATGATGGAGAATTGCGGATAGCCGAGGATCGGCCGCACCACCACGCGCTCGGCCAACATGCCGAACAGCGCCATTGCCGCCACCGCGCCGGCAAAGCCGACCCAGTAGTTCAGCCCCATCATGCCGATGAAGGTGAAGGCAAAGAAGCCGCCCAGCATCATCAGATCGCCCTGGGCGAAATTGACGACCTCGGTGGCCTTGTAGACAAGCACGAAGCCGAGCGCGATCAGGCCGTAGACGCAGCCGAGCGCAACACCGCTGACCAGCTGCTGAACGAAATCCAGCATCGTCGCGCATCCTCCCGATACAACCGGCGGTTCTTCCTGACCGCCTTGCCGCATCTTGTGTTCAGTCGCTACGCAGTCGTTTCGCTGCGTTCGCGCCATTCGTCCCGTCGCCAATTCAGCCTGAACCGCCAAGCGCTGTCAACAAACGGTGACTTGCCATTGGTCCAATCCGGATGACGGAATTTGCGGCAGCGCGATTCACGGTGCCGAAACATCTTCGGGGCATGGTCGCGAGCGATGCAAAACCGCAAGGTGTGGCCGTGATGAAGCGGGACGATTCGGCGCTCGAAGTCATGGGGTTAACGAAGCGTTTTGACCGTCTGGCGGTCGATAACCTCGATCTCACCATCCATGCCGGCGAATTCTATGCGCTGGTCGGCCCCAACGGCGCCGGCAAGACCACCACTTTGCGCATGGTTGCAGGCCTTTTGCGGCCCGATGCGGGCGCAGTCTCCATCTTCGGCATCGATGCGCTCCAGAACCCCGTCGCCGCCAAGCAGGTGATGGCGTGGGTCTCCGACGAGCCCATGATCTATGACAAGCTCACGCCGCTCGAATATCTCGAATTCGTAGCCGGTCTGTGGGGCATCGCACCATCGGCCTCGGAACCGGTCGCCGCGGGTCTTCTGAACTCGCTCGGGCTCGAGCCGCACCGGCACGAACGCTGCGAGGGTTTTTCCAAGGGCATGCGCCAGAAGGTCGCCCTCGCCGGCGCACTGGTGCACGATCCCCGCCTCATCATCCTCGACGAGCCGCTAACGGGACTGGATGCCGTCTCCGCCCGCCATGTCAAGGGACTCCTGAGCGAGCGCGTCCGTGCCGGCTGCACCGTCATCATGACCACGCATATCCTCGAGGTCGCCGAACGCATGGCCGACCGCATCGGCGTGATCGCAGCCGGGCGCCTGGTTGCCGAGGGCACGCTGACCGAGCTGCGCCAGCAAAACGGGCACGCCGATACTAGCCTGGAAGATCTCTTCATCGCGCTGGTGACGCTGCAGGAAGCCGCATGAGCTCGGCCACCGCGCTGTCCTGGTTCGCCCGCCACGAGCTCCGGCTCGCCTGGCGCGAATGGCTCGCCATGATGACCGGCGGGCGGCGCAAACGAACGCGCGCCGCGGTGATCGGACTGCTGTTCTTCGCGGCGCTGCTGCATGTGCCGGCCTGGGCGGTGATCGGCCGCTTCGCCGACCTGCAACTACCGCTCGACAAATCCTCCCTGATCGTGATTTCGGCAACGATTTTTCTCGCCTGGACGCTGATGCTGTCGCAGGCCATCGAATCGGTGACGCGGGTGTTCTACGCACGCGCCGATCTCGACCTCATCATGTCCTCACCCGCGACGCTGGCCAATCTGTTCTCGGTGCGCATCGCCGCGATCGCGCTCACCGTCACGGTGATGGCGATGCTGTTCTCGACGCCCTTTATCGACGTGCTGGTGTTCGGGGGCGGCGCGCGCTGGCTCGCGGCGTTCGGCGTCGTCGTCGCCATGGGCCTGTCGGCCGCAGCGATCGCGATCGCCGTCACCATCCTGCTGTTCCGCCTGATCGGTCCGGCACGGACACGGTTCGTCGCCCAGATCCTCGCCGCGATCATCGGCGCCGGCTTCGTGATCGCGCTCCAGGTCGCGGCGATCATGTCCTACGGCACGCTGTCGCGCTTCACCATCCTGACCTCGGATAGCCTGGCCGCTTACGCGCCCGATGCCGACAGCATCTGGTGGTGGCCGGCGCGGGCGGCGATGGGGGACGCCGAAGCGCTGCTGCTGCTCCTGGCACTCGGGCTCGTGCTGCTCGGAAGCGTCATGGCGATCTTCTCGGGCCGCTTTGCAGACACGGCGATCGATGCCGCCGCCTATGGCGCGTCCGGCCGTCGCAGCGCGAAGGAGCGCCCGTTCCGCGGCGGATCGCGGCAGCATGCCCTGCGGCGCAAGGAATTTTCGCTGCTCTGGCGCGATCCCTGGCTGATCTCGCAGACGCTGATGCAGCTGCTCTATCTGGTGCCACCGGCGCTGCTGCTCTGGCGCAACTTTGCCGACAGCTCCGCGGCACTCACGCTGATCACCCCCGTCATCGTCATGGCGGCCGGACAACTCGCCGGCGGGCTTGCCTGGCTGACGATCTCGGGCGAGGACGCGCCCGACCTGGTTGCGACCGCGCCATTGACGCCGTCCAGCGTCATCCGCGCCAAGATCGAGGTGGTGCTGATCGCGATCGGCGTCATCTTCTGTCCGCTGATCGCGGCGCTCGCTTTCGCCTCGGCGTTCCAGGCCGCGGTCAGCGCCGGTGCGGTCATCGTCAGCGCGGCCTCCGCCACCGCAATCCAGCTCTGGTTCCGGGTGCAGGCCCGGCGCAGCCAATTCCGCCGACGCCAGACCTCGTCGCGGCTTGCGACATTTGCCGAGGCGTTCTCCTCGATCGGCTGGGCTGCCAGCGCCGCGCTGGTGCTCACGCTGCCCATCGTCGGTCTCGTCAGCGGCCTGATCACCGCGGGCCTCGTCGCCATCACCTGGAAGTTCAGCCCAAGGCGGGAATGAAGGCTGCCTGCCTTGAAAGTAAGGATAAATTGCCTTACCTATCAAGGTCTCAGTATTGAGGGATCCCCATGAGCACGCTCACGGTCACGGCAAAGGGGCAGGTTACGCTACGGAAAGACCTCCTGGAGCACCTCGGTGTACATCCCGGCGACAAGATTTCGATAGAAAAGCTTCCTGGCGGGCGAGTTGAGGTGAGAGCAGTTCGGCCCACCGGAGAGATTTCGGATGCCTTCGGCTTTCTGAAGGGAAAGACGAACGGTCGATCGCTCTCGATCGAGGAGATGAATGCGGTCATTGCTGACGGCTGGGCCGGCAAGCGATGAAAATCACACCCGACACCAACGTCCTGGTACGGGTGCTGGTCGAAGATGATGCTCAACAGAGCAAGGTGGCCGAAGCCCTCCTCGAGAACGCGGACCTCATAGCCATCTCGATCCCCGCATTATGTGAGTTAACTTGGGTCCTCTCACGAGGCTACAAAACCTCTGCTGGAGATATCGCGGCTTCGATCCGGCAGTTGATCAATGCATCCAATGTCGTCGTCAACCGGCCCATAGCTGAGGCTGGATTAGCGCTCCTCGAGGCCGGGGGTGACTTTGCCGATGGCGTCATCGCCCACGAAGGCAACTGGCTTGGGGCCGATACTTTCGTGTCGTTCGACAAAGCGGCCGTGAAACTGATCAAAGCAAGCGGTGGAATGGCGCGGCTCGCCGGCACCACATGACGCGAGGATAATTCGTAGATACACTCATCAGATCGTCGATAAGCGCCGGACGGTTCCTGATGTCTCGATTATTGCTGACGGTCTGTGCGCTTCTCGGTTGGCTGGTAACATCTGCCCTCGCACAGCAATCGCCTCAGCGCAGCGAATGCCTGGCGATGGCGAATGCGGCGCCGCGCGTCATGTCGGTCGCCTTCAGGCAGGCGGCGACCGCAGCCGAGGTCGAGATCACCTATGCCGGCCATTCCACCTATTTCATCGACACGCCCGGCGGCTTGCGCATCGCCACCGACTATAGCGGGGCCTACCAAGTGGGACGGCTGCCCGATGTCGTCACCATGAACCGGGCCCACAGCACGCACTACTCTTTATATCCCGACAAGCGCATTCCTCGTGTGCTGCATGGCTGGGGCGAGGACGGCAAGCCGGCCATCGTGTCGGAGCGCATCGGCGACACCTTCATCCGCAACGTCACCACCGACATCCGCCGCTATTTCGGCGACGATTCCGGCTCCGACATGATCCGCGACGGCAACTCCATCTTCATCTTCGAGGTCGCAGGCCTCTGCATCGGCCATCTCGGCCATCTTCACCACAAGCTCGACGACAGCCACTTTGCCCAAATCGGACGGCTCGACATCGTGATGGTGCCGATCGACGGCACCTACACCATGTCGCTCGACGGCGTCTCGGAGATCACCAAGCGGCTGCGCGCCTCGGTCGTGCTGCCGATGCACCGCTTCGCCACCCCGCTCGACGATTTCATGCAACGCATCGGCCAGCAGTTCGAGATCGACCGGCGCATGGAACGAAGTTTCCGGATGTCTCGGGATGCGTTGCCGTCGAAGCCGACGGTGATCATCCTCGACGGGGTGTGACGCACCAAGCCGGAACGCATGAGCCTCCTCCGACTTGGTTGCTTCGAGATCAGTTACGATCGGAGCAATCATGAGCAGAAGGTTGCTGGTCATAGGCTCATTTGCGGCCATTTACCTGCTGTGGGGTTCCACCTACTTCGCCATCACTTTGGGCCTGAAATCGATTCCGCCATTTCTCCTGATGGCACTACGTTCGTTCTGTGGCGGCATCTTGTTGCTGGCCATGAGTGCCGGTGAGATCGCGAACGTATCCGCGCAGGCATGGATAAGGGCGAGCCTGTGCGGACTCCTGTTCTTTGTCGGTTGCCACGGCGTACTCGCCTTCGCGCAGCAATCGGTTCCTTCGGGCGTCGCGGCCATCGTGCTGGCCACGATCCCGTTCTGGATCCTGCTGATCGATGTCTTATTCCCCCGCGATCAGCGACCGAAGCCCCTTGCCCTGCTCGCTCTTGTGCCGGGCTTCTTCGGCGTCGGACTCGTGGCGTGGCAAAACGTCGAGCAGGCCGGCATCAGCATCCTTCCCGTCGTCTGGCTTCTGGCTGCGGCCTTGTCATGGTCGGCCGGGACTGTCTTGTCCCGGAGCATGTCGAGCCAGGTATCCGCTATCCTGCTTTCGGGCATCCAGCTTTCGATCGGCGGCACCGTGTTGTTCGCGATCAGTTGGCTGACAGGCGAGATCGGAAACTTCAGGCCGAGCGAGGTTTCGCTGACCTCGCTTGCAGCGGCGCTTTGGCTGATCATCGCTGGCAGCGTGATCGGATTCGTTGCCTACAACTGGCTTCTGGAAAACGTCTCGACCTCGTTGGTGTCGACCTACACTTTCGTCAACCCGGTGATCGCTGTGCTGCTCGGCACCGTCGTGCTGAACGAGCCATTTTCGCGCGTGATGCTGCTTGGTGCGGGTCTCGTCATAGTCTCCGTCATCGTCATTTGGCTCGCGGAACGCTCGACGAGCCGACCAACGAACGAAAAGCCTAATCCTGGCATAGGGCATCTGTCGCCCAACAAGACTTGACGGCGGCGACGCGCAATTTTCTCCAAGTCGGCTGCCGCCCGGTCGTGCTGATCTCCTCGCAACAGGAGATCGACATGACCGACTTTGCGAGATTATTGCACGCGGACGGACCGCACCCCGAGCACGCGGCGGCGCTCCAGCTTTACGGCCGCTTCGTCGGCGATTGGGACGCCGAGATCACCGCCCACGGAGCCGATGGAACGAAACACACCGCGCCCGGCGAAATCCATTTCGGCTGGGTGCTGGAGGGCCGCGCCGTGCAGGACGTCTGGATCATTCCGCGCCCGGCCGGCGGCCCGGCCTTGCCGATCGCCGGCAATTGGTACGGCACGACGCTGCGGGTCTACGATCCGACCATCCATGCCTGGCGGATTTCCTGGTTCGATCCCGGTCGCTGCATATTCCGCCAGCAGATCGGCCGTCCACGCGATGCCGACATCGTGCAGGAAGGCACGACCGAAGCCGGCGACCTGACGCGCTGGAGTTTTACGGAAATCACAGAGGATTTCTTCCATTGGCTCGGCGAGGTCAAGCCGGCCACCGCAACCGATTGGCGGCTGGTGGTCGATGTGAGGGCGAAGCGCCGCAACGGTTGACGACGGCGCTGCTGTGCCCGCGATGCCGGGTGCGGTTGCGCAACGCGCGCTGCTGCGTGCGATGACGAGGTGCTAGGCTCCCCGAACAAGAAGCCTTCATAAGGGGAGCGAACACCGATGGCCGCAAGCGGTCTGCCCGCCAACACGAGCGGGCTATTCGTCGAGCCGCGCGAGGACTGGCTTGCGCTGCATCAGGAGGAGATCATCGATCCCTTACGGCCGATCGTCGATCCCCATCACCATCTCTGGAATCGCGGGCACCGCTATCTGATCGAGGAGATGGCGGCCGATATCGCCTCCGGCCACAACGTCATCGCCACGGTCTATGTCGATTGCCGCTCGATGTATCGAGCGCACGGGCCCGAGGCGTTCCGGCCGGTGGGCGAAGTCGAGTTCGCCAATGGCGTCGCCGCGATGAGCGCCAGCGGCGGTTACGGCAAGGCCGCGATTTGCGCCGGCATCGTCAGCCACGTCAATTTGCTGCTCGGCGATGCCGCACAACCGGTGTTGGAGGCCGAGATCGCGGCGGGCAACGGTCGCTTCCGCGGCATCCGGCATTCCTCGGCCTGGGACCCGGATCCTGCTGTCGCCGGCATGTATGCGAACCGGCCACAGGGATTGCTGCAGGACCCGACCTTCCGCAAGGGCTTCGCCTGCCTCGCGCCGCTGAACCTGAGCTTCGATGCCTGGCTGTTCCATCCGCAGATCGGCGAGCTGACCGAGCTCGCCCGCGCATTTCCCGACACCAGGATAGTGCTCGACCATTGCGGCGGCCCAGCCGGAATCGGCCGCTTTGCCGGGCGACGCGAGGAGGTGTTTGCGCAATGGCGGGCGTCGATCCAGGAGATCGCCAAATGCGAGAACGTGGCGGTGAAGCTCGGTGGGCTCGCGATGTGCCTGCTCGGCTACGACTTCCATTTGCGCGAGAGACCGCCGTCATCCGAGGAGCTTGCCGCGGCGTGGCGGCCTTACGTCGAGGCCTGCATCGAGGCGTTTGGACCCGGGCGCGCAATGTTCGAGAGCAATTTCCCACCGGACAAGGGCCAGTGCAGCTACCAGGTGATCTTCAACGCGTTCAAGCGTATCGCCGCACCCTTGAGCGAGACAGAGAAGACGGCGTTATTCTCGCAGACCGCGAGCAATTTCTACCGGCTCGATTTGCCTTTAAAGGGATTGGCGCCATGACGAGAACAGGGGCCGGGATGTTGATCCCGGCCCCTGTTCCGTCGTGACCGCTGGGAAGCGTCCTTGAAACTGATTGAACTCTAACCGGCGCCCATCAGCGAGGCCGGGCGGCGCTCGCCGGTGGAGACAAGCATCTTCTTGAGCTTGTTGACGACGCGGATCAGGAAGCCGATCATCACGGGATTGGTCTTGCGGCAGAACGCGATCTTCTTGACGTGGCCTTCGACATGCCATTTGGCGTGCGCGCCGTTACGGAAGAAAATGACGTCGCCCGGGCCGTAGCGCTTCGGCGGCATGCCGTCGCTTTCGAGCACGATCGATCCTTCCATGATCATGATCGTCTCGTCGATATCGTAGTACCAGTTGAAGCGCCCTTCGGTGCAGGCCCAGATGATGGTCGAAGCGGTGCCGTCGGCGCTGGTGGACAGGATGTGCGAGCGCGACACCGGATTGCCTTCGATGATCCAGGAAGGCTCGATCGGCCGCAGCTCAAGCTCTACATTGCAACTACTGATTTCAATCAATGTGCGCGACATCTGTTCCCCCAGGGGATAAAATATGATCCGCCGGGTCTCGGCCCGGATTGTTCAAAGATGGCGGGAACGCTAGTAGCCGGTTTTTAATTCTTTCTTACGCAGGGCCCGACAATCAGCCGCAAGTTGCAGACGCGAAACGGTTAACGTCCCAATTTCCCTGCAATTTCGCGCACATGAACCCCTCTTTCCCGGGGTGCGACAAAGTGCGCGGAGCTATCTGAAAGGAGCCATACCGATGCCCCTCACCCCGGAGGTTCTCGCAGCTCAAGGCGAGGTCGTCGCCTGGCTCGGCAGCCTTGATGTCTCCTTCGCAACCGACGAGGAGCCCTGGTTCACCGTCGACGGAATCGAAAGCCCCTGGCAGATCGGCAGTGACGGCTCCGGCGGCGCGTTCGTGCTGCTGCCGTCTCAGAACGTGCTCTACGTCTCATCGGAAGGCCGCGCGGGAATCATCGCGGAGAGCTTCGAGGCTTTCGTCCAGCTCGTCGTGGCGCGCCCCTATTGGCTCGACATCCTCAAATTTTCCGCCGGCGGTGACCTCCATGAGATGCGGCGGGCGGCCGACGCGCTGGAGGCGACACTCGAGGACGAGGACGACGTCAACGAGGCCCGCGAGCAAATCCGCGGGGGTCTCGACCTTCCTGAGGCGAATGATCCGGTCGGTGCGCTCTACGACGCGGTGGCGGCCTCCGACGCCATCGTGCGGGCTACCGACGGCAGCCCGTTCACGACGCTGTTCAACCGCTTCAGCATCGACAACAGCCCGATGCTGCGCAACGCGGCGGCATGAATGGAAGTCTTACGCTTGCCCCCGCCTTCGGGATCGTACGCGCTTACTTCGCCCATTCGCCCTTGCGAAACACCGGCACTTTGCTGCCATCGGCGAGAATGCCGTCGATGTCGGTCTCGGCCGAGCCGATCATCCAGTCGATATGGATCAGGCTCTGGTTGCCGCCTTGCGCCGCGATCTGCTGCGGCGTGAGCTGGGCGCCGTTGACGAAGCACTTCGAGTAGCATTGGCCGAGCGCGATGTGCGAGGCCGCGTTCTCGTCGAACAGCGTGTTGTAGAACAATAATCCACTCTGCGAGATCGGAGAGGAATGCGGCACCAGGGCCACCTCGCCGAGACGGCGCGCGCCCTCGTCGGTGTCGAGCACCTTGTTCAGTACCTCCTCGCCGCGCGAAGCCTTGGCGTCGACGATCCTGCCGTCCTCGAAGCGCACCGCGATGTTGTCGATCAGCGTGCCCTGGTACGACAGCGGCTTCGAGCTCACGACATGGCCGTAGACGCGCCGGCAATGCGGCGTGGTGAAGACTTCTTCGGTAGGAATGTTGGCGTTGCAGCTGATGCCGTTCTTGGAGAGCGAGGCGCCGCCCTCCCATTCATGGCCGTCGGCGAGCCCGATGGTGAGGTCGGTGCCCGGTCCCGAGTACTGGAGCGCGCGGAAACGCTGGCCGTTGAGCCAGTTGGTGCGCTCGCGCAGCACCGCGTTGTGGCTCGCCCAATTGGCCGGCGCGTCCTCGCGATCGACGCGGGACGCCGCGAAGATCGCGTCTGCGAGCTTGCCGATCGCGACCTCTTCAGGATCGTTCGGAAAGACCTGCTTCGCCCAGGACGGGCTCGGATAGGCAATGATGTTCCAGTTGGTGTCGAAATTGACAATCTTCTCCAGCGCCGGCTGATAGGCCATGGAATTGGCCTTGCTGGCGCGCGCGACCTTGGATGCATCTTCGCCCGACAGCAGCATCGGATTGTCGCCGACGATGGCGAGACGCGCGGTGTTGTTCGAGAACGCCTTGGCCATGCCCTCGTAGAGCCAGTTGGCGGCGCGATCGAAGCTGTCGTCGTGGCCGTGGCGGTAGCGCGCCAGCGTCATCTCTTCGTCGGAGAGAATGGGCGTCACGATGCCGGCGCCCGCCTTGTAGGCATGCACGGCGATCCGCCGCACCAGCGGCAACGCGATCGCAGGCGCCGTCAAGAGCAGATCCTGGCCGGGCCGCAAGCCCAGGCCCACCTTCACCGCCACCTCGGCCAGCCGGTCGAGCTTCACGGGATCGATGGGAGTGGAGGTGATGCGTTGATCAGTCATGCCGAATCCTCTGCCGAACGTCTCTCGCTCAATCTAAGTCTAGCATCGCTAGACACAAGTGCGCGAGTGCCTTGCGACACCCCAAAGATACGCAGTTTCGCGCATTTTGGTTTTCAACGCGTTGCCGATTTCAGCACCCGGTCGACCATGGCGGGAGCAAGGCCGAGGTAATTTTTCGGTGATGTCAGCCCCTCGATCGTGGCACGATCGATTCTGGCAGAGACACGGGAATCGGACGACAGTGCGTCCGCCAATGTCAGACCTTTCTCATTGGCGAGCCGGCAGGCGTCATAGACCACGTCATGGGCCTCCTGCCGCCCGATCTGCGGCGCGAGCCCCATCATGACGGCTTCAGCCACGATCAGACCGCGGCTGACGGCGAGATTCTCGTTCATCTTGCTTTCGTCCACGATGAGGCCGGCGAGCGCGAACTTCGCCTGGTGCAACGCGCCGGCGGTCAGCACGAAGCTCTCGGGGATCGCCATCCATTCGGCGTGCCAGGGCCCGGTGGCGCGCTCGAAATCCTGCACCATGGCATCCAGCATGAGGCCGGCGTGCTGGCGCACCGCCTTGGATGCCGCAAGCATCAGTTCCGAGGAGATCGGGTTGCGCTTCTGAGGCATGGTCGAGGAAGCTCCACGTCCCTTGACGAAGGGCTCGTAGACCTCGGCGAATTCGGTCGAGGCCATGATCATGACGTCGAGCGCGATCTTGCCGAGCGAGCCGGTGACGAGCGCCAGGAAATTCACCGCCTCGGCAAAACCGTCGCGTGCGACGTGCCAGGTCGAGGCGGGAACGCCGAGCTTCAGTTCGGCGCAGAGCGCTTCCTGCACCTCGAACCCCTTGTCGCCGAGTGAGGCCAGCGTGCCGGCGGCGCCGGCGAACTGGCCGACCAGAACGCGCGGCTTCAATTCACTGAGGCGCTCGGCGTGGCGGTCGAACATCGCGAGCCAGATCGCGGTCTTGTAGCCGAAGGTGACCGGCAGCGCCTGCTGGAGATGGGTGCGGCCCGCCATCGGCGTGTCGCGGTAGCGCTTCGAGAGGTCGGCGAGGATTGTGCGCAGCGCGGCGATGTCCTGTTCGACGATCTCGAGGCCTGCGCGCAGTTGCAGCACCACGGCGGTGTCCATGATGTCCTGCGTGGTCGCGCCCCAATGCACATAGCGGCCGGCATCGCCGCATTGCTTCACCATCTGATGCACGAGCGGCAGGATCGGATAGCCGACGACATCGGTCTCCTGCCGCAACAGGTCGAAATCCAGCGCGACAACATCGGTCCGCGCCGCGATCTGATCGGCCGCATCCTGCGGAATCACCCCGCACTTCGCTTCCGCTTTCGCCAGTGCCACCTCGACCTCGGCATAGCGCGCGACCGTCGCGATATCGGAAAACACCTCCCGCATCTGCGGTGTGCCGAAGGCATCGCGGAACAGCATGGAATCGAGCACGGTGGTCGAGGGATGAAAAGCGGGCATGGGCGTTTCTTTGTTGTTGGTGTTGTGTGAGGGCAGCTTACGCACACGGAACTGTTCGGCAATGGACATTCACCGTTCGTCAAGTTTTCAGACGTCTAAACTGTCGCCTCCGTCATCCTGACGTGCGAGGCTTCGCTACGGCGCCTCAGGGTGACGGTGATAAACTGTGCGCTCAGCAAGATCAGGTCCAGCGAGGAGACTGGGACGATCCGGCCGAACCGGCCACGTTCTAATCCAGGTTGCATTCCTCCCCGTAAACTGCATGCCTGCCATCACGCGATCGTGGTGAACCGGGTAGGCTCCTCGGTGGACTCACAGACATCAGCCGAAATCCGTTTTGCTTTCATCATTGCCCGATGTTGCCTTGAGGTCTGAGTTTTCGACGTGCAGTTTCTGTTCCGGGATCACCTGCTCGATACCGACTTGCGCGAGCTGAGCCGCGAGCAGGTTCCCGTTGCCGTGGAGCCGCAGGTCTTCGATCTCGTTGTCCACCTCATGGAGAATCGCGACCGGGTGGTCAGCAAGGACGAGCTGATCGACAAGATCTGGCACGGGCGCAGCGTCTCCGAATCCACTCTGACCAGCCGGATCAATGCGGCACGCAAGGCGGTCGGCGACACCGGCGCGAGCCAGGCGCTGATCCGTACCATCTCGCGCAAGGGTTTTCGTTTCGTCGGCGACGTCGAGACCAAGCGTGGAGCGGCCGCGCCGGACTCCGATTTCGGAGCGAAGCTTCTGCAGGCCCCGCTGCCTCTACCGGACCGGCCGGCGATCGCGGTGCTGCCCTTCACCAACATGAGCGGCGACCTCGATCAGGATTATTTCTCCGACGGGATCAGCGAGGACATCATCACCGCGCTGTCGAAGCTGCGCTGGTTCTTCGTCATCGCGCGCAACTCCTCCTTCGTCTACAAAGGCCGCGCGGTGCACATGAACGAGGTCGCGCGCGAGCTCGGCGTGCGCTACGTGCTCGAAGGCAGCGTGCGGCGGAGCGGCGATCGCGTGCGCATCTCCGCACAGCTCAACGATGTCTCGACCGGCAGCCATCTCTGGGCCGAACGTTACGACCGCGAACTTGCCGACATCTTCGCGGTGCAGGACGAGATCACCGAGGCGATCGTCGCCGCGATCGAGCCGCAGCTCTATACCGCCGAGAGTTTTCGCGCCCAGCAGAAGCCGCCGGGAAGCCTGGATGCCTGGGACCTCGTGATGCGCGCATTGTCGCATTACTGGCGCATCACCCGCGAGGACAATGCCGCCGCGCAAGGACTGCTCGAAAAGGCCGTCGCGCTCGATCCCGCCTATGGCAAGGCGCTCGGCCTGCTCGCGACCAGCCACATCTTCGGCGCGCATATGGGCTGGTCTGAGATGGCCGCGACCGTGCCGGTCGCCGAGCGCGCCGCGCTCGCGGCGGTGGAGGCCGATCGTGAGGATGCCTGGGCCCATCACGGCCTGGCATACACTTATTTATTCCGCCGCCGCTTCGACGACGCACTGGCGGAATTCGAGCTGGCGCTGAACCTCAATCCGAACTTTGCGATGGCGCACGCCTTCTACGGCGTGACGCTGTGTTACGCGGGACGATGGCAGAACGGCGATGTCGCGGCGCGCCGCGCGCTGCGGCTGAGCCCGCGCGACCCGCTCGCGGCGATCTATTGCGGCGTCGCGGCCTATGCCCGGTTCATCGGCCGCGATTACGAAGGCGCCGCACAGATGGCGCGCGAGTCGATGCGGCAGCGCGCCGATTTCGTCGGCGCGCATCGCGTGCTGACGGCCGCCACCGGAATGTCGGGAGATCCCGCGCGCGCGGCTTCCGCCCTGGAAGGCTTGCGCCGCGCCCAACCCGGCATCTCGCTCGCCTGGATCACGCGCGAGCTGCCGATGCTGCGGGACGAGGATCGCGAGCATTATCTCGAGGGATTGCGGCGCGCGGGGATGACATAGCGAATCTCTCCTCTCCCCGCTTGCGGGGAGAGGAGAGAAGAAGCGCATCACTCCTGCATCATCTCGCCGCTGCCGCCGAATTCGGCCGGGAAATCCTTGAGCTTGGGCAGGCCGTCGCGCATTGGCAGCACGGTCTCGGCGTAATTGACGTGGACGCCGGGCGCGAAGGCGAGCGTGGGGATGGTGGCGGTGAAGACGTCGACCAGGCCGAGCGGCGGATGGTTGGTCATGAGATGGCCGCCGCACTTCTTGCAATATTTGCGCTGGCTGAGCGGCGTCTTCGCAAAGGTCTCGACATTCTGAGCACCTTCGGTGATGCGCACGGCTTCGGGCTTCCAAAGGCTGAAGGCGTTCACCGGACCGCCCGACCACGAGCGGCACGAGCTGCAATGGCAATAGCCCATCGCCTCCGGCGCACCTGTGACCTCGATCGTGACCGCGCCACAGAAGCAGTTTCCGACATGTTTCATTGGGTCGTCTCCGTTGGTGAAGGTTTGAATTTCTCCTACCGCTCCTTTTTGCCGACAATTCGGCAAAGGCGGATGCGGGATCGCGACGAGCTTTGCTCGCACTGATAGCGCAGGGTGAGGGGATTCACCCCGAGAAACATTGGAGGTTGCGTCCGGCAAGCTCCGATACGCGCCTCGGCGCCGCCGCGCGTCCTCCTTTCGGGGGACGCGACGGAAAGACGCGCAAGCTATACCGACTTGCGCCAGGGAATAAGCATCGACACCCGTTGTTTGTACTGCCGGTACTCGTCGCCGAAGAGATCGATGAGGTCGTGCTCCTCCAGCGCGATGCCGACGAAGATGTAGAGCGTGGTCACGGCGGCGAACAGCAGATGGCCCGCAGTCATGACCGGCGCCGCCCAGAACGCGATGATGAAGCCGAGATAGATCGGATGACGGACGAACTTGTAGAGCAGCGGCGTCTTGAATCGCGGCGGCGACGCCTCCTTGCCGACGAGATGATTGGTCACCTGATGCAAGCCGAACAACTCGAAGTGATTGATGATGAAGGTCGAGGTGAACACCAGGACCCAGCCCACCAGCGACAGCGTGACGATCGTCACAGCAAGATCCGGGTTCGCGACGTCCCATACGACCGTGGGCAGCGGACGCCACTGCCAGAACAGGAGGAGCAATGACAGGCTCGCAAACAGCACATAGGTGCTGCGCTCGACCGGCTTGGGGACGTACTGCGTCCACCATGCCTTGAATTGCCGGCGCGCCATCACGCTGTGCTGGACCGCAAACAGGGCCATCAGGAGCAGATTGATGATGACGGCCTCGGCCACGGGCGTGTCGGTCCCGGTGTCGATGGTCTTCGGCACCACCAGCCCCATGACGAAGCCGATGGCGTAGAGAATGGTGACGAAAAACACGAGATACGCCGCAATTCCGTACAGAAATGCGATGAACTTGAAAATGCGTGAGCCCGCAACCGGGCCGATAGGATGAACCTGATGATCAATTTGGGTCATAAACAGCTCCGTTGTGCCAAAACGCCGGCACTTCATTGGTCGCTGCACCATGCCGCACCGGAGGTCTCAAGACTTTCGCGGACGGTTGATTTTCGCCTGAGACGACTTTGATTTTTGCTTGAGACGACAGAAACGTGCGATTTCGCTTTGAAAACAACGTGCTCGACGGCGACCTGCGGGAACTCACCTGCAGCGGCGCCGCCGTGCCGTTGCAGCCGCAGGTGTTCGATCTCCTGCTCTATCTGGTCGCGCAGCGCACCCGTGTGGTCAGCAAGGATGACCTGATCAGCCAGATCTGGAGCGATCGGATCATCTCTGATTCCGCCCTGAACAGCCGTATCAACGCCGCGCGCAAGGCGCTCGGCGACGACGGTGCGAGCCAGCGGCTGATCAAGACCATTCCGCGCAAGGGCTTTCGTTTCGTCGGCGAAGTCCGGGAAGAAGTGGCAGCCGCAACTGCGCCCGCGCAACCCGTCGCTGTCCTGCCGCGCGCCCTGGCGGACCGTCCGGCGGTCGCAGTGCTCGCTTTCGAGAACATGAGCGGCGATCCCGCACAGGACTATTTTGGCGACGGCATCAGCGAGGACATCCTCACCGCGCTGTCGAAGCAGCGCTGGTTCATGGTGATCGCCCGCAACTCGTCCTTCACCTACAAGGGCCGCGCGGTCCACATCCGGCAGATCGCCGAGGAACTCGGCGTCCGCTACGTCGTCGAAGGCAGCGTGCGCAAGTCGGACAACCGGGTACGCATCACCGCGCAGCTCAACGACGCCACGACGGGCAGCCATCTCTGGGCCGAGCGCTACGACCGCGAGCTGGTCGACGTGTTCGCCGTGCAGGACGAAATCACCAACGCGATCGCCGCGGCGATCGAGCCGCAGATTCATGCGGCGGAAAGTTTTCGCGCCCATCGCAAGCCCCCCGCGAGCCTGGATGCCTGGGATCTCCTGATGCGGGCGCTGTCGCATTACTGGCGCGTGACGCGGCGGGATCACGAGACCGCGCGGGCGCTGCTGGAACGCGCGGTCGGAATCGATCCGAACTACGGCCAGGCGCTGTCGGTGCTCGCGGCGAACCACATGTTCGGCGTGCATCTCGGCTGGGCCGAGCTTGCGCTGGTGGCGCCGGTGGCGGAAGCCGCCGCGCTCGCCGCGGTGCGCTGCGATCACGAGGATGCCTGGGCGCACGCCGCGCTCGGCAGCGTCTGCTTCTCGACGCGAAGGCTTGCAGACGCACTGTCCGAGTTCGAGCAGGCGCTCGCGCTCAATCCGAACTTCTCGCTGGCGCAGGGCTATTACGCACTGGCGCTGTCCTATGCCGGACGACCGAAGGATTCATTCGAGGCAGCGCAGAGGGCCATGCGGCTCTCGCCGCGCGATCCATCCCTGGCGATCTATCACGGCATCGCCGGCTATGCCCGCTTCACCGAGCGGCGCTATGGCGAGGCCATCGCGCTCGCGCGCGAGGCGATCCGCCACCGCGGCGACCTCACCGGCGCCTACCGCGTGCTGGCGGTTTCTGCCGGCATGACCGGCGACGGCGTGCTTGCGGAGATGGCGCTGGGCGAGCTCCGCCGCACCCAGCCCAATATCTCGCTGCACTGGATTTCGACGCAATTGCCGTGGGCCAGTGAGGCCGACCGCGAGCACTATCTGGAAGGATTCCGGCGGGCGGGCTTGCGCTAGACGATCCTCATGCCGGGTCTGCGTCGCGCTTCCGGCGCAGATGGACGACGACGTCGAGCCGCGCGATCTCGTGGCCCGGAAGCGCCTCGGGTATCCTGGTGAAGGTCAGGCCGTCGGTGACGTCGACCAGCACATCCTCGCCTTCGAGGTAGAAATGCGGATGCACGGACGTATCGGTGTCGAAGAACGACTTAATGCCGTCGGCCGCGATCCGGCGCAACAGGCCGGCTTCGGTGAACTGGTTCAGCGTGTTGTAGACGGTCGCAAGCGACAGCCGCAGATTGGCGGCGGTGGCTTCTTCATAAAGCCCCTCCGCTGTCACATGACGATGGGGGCAGAGGAACAGCATTTGACCGAGCGCCAGACGGTGGCGCGTCAGCCTGAGGCCGGCATCGCCGAGCAATTGCGCGCAACGTGCCGACGCCTCGTCCGCGAAGGAGATGGCGATATCGTCTGAATCCGCTTCGGGTGGGGTGGAATGGACGTTCATCGCCGATGCACTCGCAGTTGACCGGGCACGCGGGGCTTCACGCGTCCTGCCATCAGATCGCAGAAGCGGCAGCCCGGCTTTGATCCCGATCAAATCCGGAGCGAGCCCGCGTCTGACCTACCGCAAGGCGGCCCGGTTTATTCCCGGCCAGAATAGCCTGACAACAATGAGGCTCACATGTCCAAGCCGGTTCCCGACAAGGCAGAGATCGCGCTCGAATATCCCGACAAGTTCTATGTCGGCACCTTCGGGCATTCATCGCGGTTCGAGGCACGTCTCGACGGCAGCGGCGTTGCGCTGGTGCTGCAGCATCCGGGGACGGCGGAGGAACGCAAATCGGTGCACCTGCACCTCAATTTCGGCCTGCTCGCCGGAATCCTGCGCGAGCTCGCGGGCAGTGTCGCGGCCATCCCCAAGGACGACATCGCGCACCGGGAGCAACTCGCGGATGCGCTTGCCGAGTTGCAACGGGTGCTGCGGCCCTCCTGAGCCGTGCGGCGCGGCGGCGCCGGTTTGGCCGTCAAACGCCATAACAGGACGCGCTGTACATTTTTTGTGCGAACACTGTCGAGACTTTCATCTTGCGGCGCCGAACGAGACTGTGTGAGCCTCGATCCCGGATGGGGACTGGGATGGGCCGGCCATAGCTTTGCGCGCCATGACGTGCGAAGCGTTTGCGGCTGGTCTCGCTTGAGAAAGATACGACATGTCAAAACGAGTGTTGCTTGGTGTCCTCCTGGCTTGCGGTCTCGCGGCCCCGGCGCTGGCGCAAGAGCCGAAAGCGGGTGGAGCGATCAATGCCGTGATTCAGCCCGAGCCGCCCGGCCTGATGCTGGCGATGGTCCAGAACGGCCCGGTGCAGATGGTGTCGGGCAACATTTTCGAAGGCCTGCTTCGCTACAGCCCCAAGCTCGAACCGCAGCCAGAGCTCGCCGAGAGCTGGAGTGTCAGCGAGGACGCAAAAACCTACACGTTCAAGCTCAGGAAGGGCGTGACCTGGCATGACGGCAAGCCCTTCACCGCCGCCGACGTGCTGTTCTCGCTCGAGATGCTGAAACAGACGCATGCGCGCGCCCGCAACAACCTCGCGCAGGTCGACAAGGTCGAGGCTCCCGATGACTACACGGTGGTGTTCACGCTGAAGCAGCCGTTCGGTCCGTTCCTCGGCATCTTCGAGGTCGGCTCGATGCCGATGGTGCCGAAGCATCTCTATGAGGGCACCGACTGGAAGACCAATCCCTACAATAACGCCCCTGTCGGCACCGGCCCCTTCATGTTCAAGGAATGGCAGAAGGGCTCTTTCATCCGCCTGGTCAAGAACCCGAACTATTACGAGAAGGGCAAGCCTTATCTCGACGAGATCTACTGGCAGATCATTCCCGACGCTGCGGCGCGCTCGGTGGCGTATGAGACCGGCAAGGTCGACGTGCTGCCCGGCGGCTCGGTCGAGAATTTCGACGTGCCGCGGCTGTCCAAGCTGAAGGACACCTGCGTCACCGGCGCCGGCTGGGAGTTCTTCTCGCCGCTGGCCTGGCTGTGGCTCAACAACCGCCAGGGTCCGCTCGCCGACAAGCGGGTGCGGCAGGCGGTCATGTTTGCGATCGACCGCGAGTTCGCCAAGGACGTGATCTGGAACGGGCTTGGCAAGGTCGCGACCGGCCCGTCGGCCTCGACCATCAAATACTACACCGGCGACGTGCCGAAATACCCTTACGATCCCGCCAAGGCCAAGGCGCTGCTGAAGGAAGCCGGCTACAAGGGCGAGAAGATCCGCCTTCTGCCGCTCGCCTATGGCGAGACCTGGCAGCGCTGGGGTGAAGCCGTGAAGCAGAACCTCCAGGACGTCGGCATGAACATCGAGACCATCGCCACCGACGTTGCCGGCGGCAACCAGAAGATCGGCGACTGGGACTACGACATCGCTTTCACCTATCTCTACCAATACGGCGACCCCGCACTCGGCGTCGGCCGCAACTACGTCTCGAGCGCCATCGCCAAGGGCCAGGTGTTCAACAACGTCGAGGGTTACTCCAACCCGGAAATCGACAAGCTGTTCGCCGACGGCGCGGTGGCAACGCCCGACTCCAAGCGCAAGGAGATCTACGAGAAGGCGCAGAAGATCCTGGTCGAGGACGTGCCGGTGGCCTGGATGCTCGAGCTGCAATTCCCGACCATCATGCGCTGCAAGGTCAAGAACCTGATCACCACCGGGATCGGGGTCAATGACGGCTTCAAGGACGCATGGCTCGACAAGTGAGGGTGTGGCTTCCTTCACCTCTCCCCGCCTGCGGGGAGAGGTCGACGCGCTCGCAGAGCGCGGCGGGTGAGGGGGTACAGATCCATCGACATTCTCGCACGTCGAGAGAGGCCCCTCACCCCAACCCTCTCCCCGCAAGAGCGGGGCGAGGGAGCGCACTGCCCCGGCGGCTTCAGGTCACGCTCCAAGATATGATCCTCTAGATGCTCTCCTTTGTCGCTCAGCGTATCGCGAAGGGCGTGATCGTCCTGCTCGCGATCGTCCTCCTCAATTTCTTCCTGATCCGGCTCGCGCCCGGCGATCCCGCCGTCGTGATGGCGGGCGAGGCCGGCGCCAGCGACCAGATTTTCGTCCAGCAGCTCAGGGAGAAGTTCGGCCTGGACAAGCCGCTGCCTGAGCAGCTCTTCATCTACGTCAAGGGCATTGCTACCCTCGACCTCGGCTTCTCCTTCCGCCAGCAGGCACCGGTCGCGAAGCTGATCGGCGAGCGGCTGCCCGCGACATTGCTGCTGACGCTGACGGCGTTTGCGATCTCGCTCGTGCTCGGCGTTCTCTTCGGCACCTTCGCCGCGCGCTTTGCCGGAACCTTTCTCGACACCGCGATCACCGTCTTCGCCCTTATATTCTACGCAATGCCGATCTTCTGGGTGGCGCTGATGGGCATCCTGCTGTTTTCGGTCACCATGGATTGGCTGCCGAGCTTCGGCTACGAGACCGTCGGCGCCAACCTCACCGGCTTCGCTCATGCCGTCGATGTGGCAAAGCACCTGATCATGCCGGCGATGACGCTCGGTCTGTTCTTCATGGCGACCTATACCCGCATGACGCGCGCCTCGATGCTGGAGGTGAAGCGTCTCGACTTCGTCAAGACGGCGCGCGCGAAGGGTCTGTCCGACGCCGTGATCCAGCGCCGTCATGTGCTGCGTAATGCGCTGCTCCCCGTCGTGACGCTCGCCGGCGTCCACTCCGGCACCCTGATCGGCGGCGCCGTCATCACCGAGACCGTGTTCGCCTGGCCCGGCATCGGACGCTTGATGTACGACGCCCTGCTGCAGCGCGACTACAATCTGCTGCTCGGCGTCTTCGTGATCTGCTCCGCCATGGTCCTGATCTTCAACCTCATTACCGACCTGGTCTATCGCCTGGTCGACCCGCGCATCGAATTCACCACATGAAACAGTTCTGGAAATCGATGATGAGGAGCCCGAGCGGCGTCATCGGGCTGATCATCCTGCTGCTTGCGATCTCGGTCGCCTTGTTCGGTCCAATGCTGTTCCCGAACTCGCCCTGGCGCATGGTTCAGCGGCCGTTCCTGCCGCCGTTCACGCTCGCGACCGTGCCGCTCGGCACCGACGCGCTCGGCCGCGACGTGTTCGCCGGCATGATCTTTGGCGCACGCGTCTCCCTGCTGGTCGGCATGGTCTCCACCCTGGTGGCGCTGGTCGTCGGCGTTCCCATTGGCGCCATGGCCGGCTATTTCGGCGGCAGGGTCGACGACGCCCTGATGCGCTTTACCGAGTTCTTCCAGACCATTCCGAGCTTTGCGCTCGCGATCGTGCTGGTCGCGATCCTGCAGCCCTCGATCTATTCGATCGTCGCCTCGATTGCGCTGGTAAGCTGGCCGCCGGTCGCGCGCCTCGTCCGCGGCGAGGTGCTGTCGCTGCGCACGCGGGAGTACGTCCAGGCCGCGGTGGTCACGGGCCAGAGCAACACCTGGATCATCCTGCGCGAAATCCTGCCGAACACGTTGTCGCCGGTGATCGTGCTGGCCTCGCTGATGGTGGCGACCGCGATCCTGCTGGAATCCTCGCTGGCGTTCCTCGGCCTCGGCGATCCCAATCTGATCTCCTGGGGTTATATGGTCGGTGCCGGCCGTACCGTGATCCGCCAGGCCTGGTGGATCACCGTGTTTCCCGGCGTCGCGATCCTGATCTCGGTGCTCGGCCTCAATCTGATCGGCGAAGGCCTCAACGACGCGCTCAATCCACGGCTGTCGCGAGAGGGCCGCTGATCATGACCGCACCGCCCGCCATCTCCATCAAGAACTTGCGGATCGCGTTGCCCAAGGGGGCGGAACGGCCGTTCGCGGTCGATGGCGTCTCGCTCGATTTGAGGCCCGGCAAGATCGTCTGCGTCGTCGGCGAATCCGGCTCCGGGAAATCGATGTGCGCGCATGCGCTGATGGGCCTGTTGCCTGACACGGTCACCGTCACCTCCGGCGAGATCCAGTTCGAAGGCCGCGACCTGCTCAAGCTCGACGACGATGGCTGGCGCGATCTGCGCGGCCGCCGGCTTGCGATGATTTTTCAGGAGCCGATGACCGCGCTCAATCCGTTGATGCGGATCGGCGACCAGATGGCGGAGATGTTCGAGGCGCACGGCCTGCTCACGCCGAAGGAGCGGCGCGCCAAGGCGCTGTCGTTGGCGCGCGAGGTCGGCCTGCCCGACCCCGAGCGCATCGTACGCGCCTATCCGCACCAGCTCTCCGGCGGCCAGCGCCAGCGCGCCATGATCGCGATGGCGCTCGCGCTCGAACCGGCGGTGCTGGTCGCGGACGAGCCGACAACCGCGCTCGACGTCACCACGCAAGCACAGATCCTGAAACTGATCCGCAACCTCCAGCGCAATCGCAACATGGCGGTGATGTTCATCACCCATGATTTCGGCGTGGTCGCCGACATCGCCGACCAGGTCGTCGTGTTGCGCCATGGCAAGGTGGTCGAGGAAGGCCCCGCCTCGGCGGTCTTCAACGCGCCGCAGCACGACTACACCAAGGCGCTGCTCGCCGCCGTACCCTCGATGGACCCGCCCGCCCGCAGCCCCCTCGACGACCAGGCCAAGGCGGTCGAGGTGATCGGACTGGACAAGACCTACGTCACCTCGGGCGGCTGGTTTCGCGAGGACCGCCGCGTCGATGCCGCGCGCGAAGTCAACTTCACGATTCTCAAGGGCGAGACGCTCGGCCTGGTCGGCGAATCTGGTTCCGGCAAATCGTCGGTGGCCCGGCTGGTGATGCGGCTGATCGAGGCCGATCGCGGCACCGTGCGGATCGGCGAGACCGATCTCACAAAGCTCGCGGGCAAGGCGCTACGCGCCGAGCGTCATCGCATCCAGATAATCTTCCAGGATCCGTTCGCTTCGCTCAATCCGCGCCGCAAGGTCGGTCATATCATTGCCGACGGCCCGATCGCGGCCGGCACCGATCCGAAAGTCGCGTTCGACCGCGCCCGCGATCTCCTCAAGATGGTCGGCCTCGATGCCGGCGCACTCGAGCGCTATCCGCATGAATTCTCCGGCGGCCAGCGCCAGCGCATCGGCATTGCGCGCGCCCTCGCGCTCGAGCCCGAGATCATCGTCGCCGACGAGGCCGTCTCCGCGCTCGACGTCTCCGTGCAGGCGCAAGTCCTGCGGCTGCTCGAAGACCTCAAGGCCCGCCTCGGCCTCTCGATGCTGTTCATCACCCACGATCTACGCGTTGCCGCCCAGATCTGTGACCGCATCGCCGTCATGCAGCGCGGCGTCATCGTCGAGCTGAAGCCGACCGCGCAGCTGTTCGCAGCGCCCGAACATCCCTATACGCGCGAGCTGCTCGGGGCAGTGCCCGGGCAGAGAGCGCGCGCGCCGACGGCTTAAGTCAGCCGATCGCCGTTTCTACTTCGGTCGGGGATTCGTGTTGTTCCAGGTGGGGACTGAGTTTGTTACGCCGACGGAGGGCTGGTTGGACGTTCCGACCGACGGCGCTGTCACGGTCCCCACGGTCTGCCCGGAACTTCCGATAGTCCCTTGCTGTACCGGCGCTCCGGTGCGTCCGCTCGTGCTGCCTGGTGTACCTGTCGCCGACGTCTGTGCGTTGACAGCGAGTGGCGCTGCGGCCAATCCGAGAGCAATGAGTGCAGCAATCGAGTGTTTCGTTGTTGTCATGGCTGATCCTTTCGGGCGGTCTCTCAATCGCAATGCCGTTTGTCAGGCGCCCGTGCATTGAGTGATCTTACAACTCCGCGCGCGAGGAAATGTGCCGCAATGCGCTCACACCGCAGGGCTCAACTCGTCATCACGATGCTGCGAAGCGGTCACGGCCGAACAGATGCGCCGCGAGATCGACGCATCACTGAAGGTATCCCGCTCCACTCCAGGAACGGAATACTCACGGGCTTTTTATCCCTCGTGACCGCCCGCACGGCTGCAAAGCCGAAGCCGGCACCCCACATCCGCATGAAATGATTTCCATCATGTGATGATGGATTGAGAATCGATTGGAGCCGACATGGGCCAGGTTATTGAGTTTGTCTCGAAATCCGAGCGTGAGCGCATTCGCCTCATCCAGGAAGCGCGCGCGATCTACGACAGCATCTTCCCGCCGGCTGATCCGGTGAGCGAACGATCGAGCGGGGCCTCCGCGCATCGCAGCGACGGAGGCAACCTCGCGTGATCAAGATCATCGCCGTGCTCTGCAACCTCGCCTCTCCAGCGAACTGTCATGAGCAAACCGTCACCACGTCCGACTTCGCCGACGTCTCGATGCAATCGTGCCTGATGGGTGCGCCACAGCTCGCCGAATGGATGAACCAGCATCCGGCCGAGCGTCTCGCCGGATGGCGCTGCGTGATCGGCCAACAGGTCGGCCGGGGAATTTAGGATCGGGCGCGCCTATCGGATGGGCGGGTTGGTGTTGTTCCAGGTCGGGACTGCGTTGGTCACGCCGACCGACGGCCAATTATACGTGCCGATCGACGGCGCCGTGACCGTCCCGACCGACTGTCCGCTCGACCCGTAGGCTCTGGGCTCTGCTGCCAACGATCCGGCGCTCCCATAGCCCGGAGCCACCACGCCGGTGCTGTAAGATCGGCTTGACCGGTGCTTCTTGGCTTCAGCCGCGAACGGCGCGGCAAGCAGCCCGATGGTGACGAGGGCGGCAATGGCGGGTTTGATGCTTGTCATGGCTGATCACTTCATTCTGCGGCCCCCTGGGCATCTGTTCATTCAGCGGCGGATTTCCATGGGCACCCCATTCATAACTTCGTGCGCGGGCGAAGGTGCCGCGGACCGGTCGCCGTTACCGCTCAGATCGATGCCGAATGTCTTGCGAAAACCGATTTGCCCGGCTGGGGTGACGTGCACGATCCGCGTGTCGCGATCCCGTCTCAGCCAGCCGCGCTCCAGGCAGCAACGTTGAATCTCTGCGCCGACGTGACCGGCGACGTGAAAGCGACGCTCGCTCCAGTCCAGGCATGGGCGGCAGAAGATTCGCCTGCTTCCGGATTTCGGCTCCAGCACTGCGCCGAACGCGGAGAGGAAATGCGTTCCGGAGTCCGTTACCTCTCCGCCGTCTTCGGTGAGCACGACGTGCGCTTTGGCGACGAGGGCGTCGGCGATGGCGACGCCGAGATAGCCGGCCAGATGGTCGTAGCAGGTGCGCGCAAAGCGAAGTTGATCGTCGGCGATCGAGCGTGACTGGTGGCGCCCCGGAACCTCGATGGCGGCGACGGCCTTGATGCTCTCCAGCATCCTGGCCACCAAAGGAGACGCGATGCGGTAATAGCGATTGCGACGTTTCTGCGTCACGATGAGCAGCCGCGCCCCGACCAGCTTGCCGAGATGTCCGCTTGCCGTCGACCTCGATATTCGCGCGCGCGCCGCCAGTTCGCTCGCGGTCAGGGCCTGCCCGCCCATCAGCGCCGCCAGCATCGTGGCCCGCGCGGTATCGCCGACCAGTGCCGCCACCTCGACCATGTTTGCCGCTGCGACCATGGAGAAAGCGTATCGCGACCGTCCCGGCACGACAACGGTGATGGTTTGGCCGCGGCCGAACCATTGGATGCCGAGCGCGCTCTACCGTGGCTCCGACACGATCCGGAGACGCCGCATGAAACGCATCCGCGTGGAGCCGATATCGACCTATCTGGAGCGCCGCCGCAGAGGCCCGATCTATCCGGTCGTCGTCGTCGAAGGCCTCGTCTATCTATCGGGCCTGCCGCCATTCGACCCCGAAACGGGCGAGGTCAGAGCGCTACCGTTCGAGCGGCAGGCCGAGATCGTGCTCGACCAGATGAAATGCTGCCTTGAAGCCGCGGGGTCGTCGCTGGCGGAGGTCATCAAGTGCAATGTCTATTGCACGCCCGATCCCGCGCATTTCGCCACGTTCAACGAGGTCTATGCCCGTTACTTCCAGGACTGTTCACCGGCGCGCATCTTCCTGCACGTTCCGTCGTGGCCTGGGCCATTTGACATCGAGGTCGATTGCGTCGCGCTGGCCAGACGACATGGATGAGGTCAGGGGTGGATTGCCTCGCCTTCGGATGGACCCGAATCAGCGCTAGTGCATTCACCTCATCGACTTCGCGTATTGAGGCGACATGACCGGTCCCGAACTGAAGCAACTCCGCAACGATCTCTCGGACGTCCTGGAGCGCAAGCTCACCGCGGCCGACATGGCCCGGCTTTGCGGATTGCCGGAGAAGGGCGGCGCCGACACCATCCGACGCTGGGAAGTGAGCGGCCCGACACCGTCGGCGACCAAGGTGCTGCGCGTGCTCGCGATGGCGAGCGAGCGCTATCCGATCCTGGAGAAGTTCGACGTCTTCGATCGTCATGACGTGCGCGAGGAAGACCGGCCCGCAAAGCGCGCTGCATTCCGCGAACAGATGCGCGATGAGGCGCGGCGCCGTCTTGGTTAACGAGATGCGCACGCAAGTTACCGGGACAGCGCCGAGTTAAGCCTTCCTTCACCACTTCTTAAGCCGACATTAAGCACGAAAATCATTTACAGCCCAATAAGTTAGCTTGGCTGCCGCTGTGCCACGGATGTGACAGCATTTTCGTCAAAAGCGAGCTATCTGCAGAACCAACGACGGCGCGGAAAGCGCGCCTGCCGGGGACCTAAGTGTTGGAGTTTGGACGATGAAGAAGATTCTGTTTGCAACCGTTGCGCTGCTCGTGGTGGGCGCTGCCGCACCGGCGGTTGGTGCCGATCTCGGTAACCGCAATTACTATAAGGCGCCCGCGCCCGCTTATGCCGCGCCGATCTACAACTGGACCGGCTTCTATATCGGCGGCCATGTTGGCGGCGCGTTCTCCAGCGACAACAATTTCAGCGGCCTCTCCACAGGTAACAACGGCAACGGCCGTTTCCTCGGCGGCCTGCAGGCCGGTGCGGACTGGCAGTTCAACCCGAACTTCGTTGTCGGCGTCGAAGGCCAATACTCCTGGCTCTCCGGCAGCGTCGGAGCGGTGTTCCCGGGCGGCGTCGCCTACACCAACGACCAGCGTGGTCTCGGCTCGATCACCGGCCGCGTCGGCTACACCTGGGGCCCGGGCCTGCTCTATGTGAAGGGCGGCTATGCCTACTCCGACAACAACGAGAAGGTCACTGTCGGCGGCGTGCCGGCGGCCTTCGTCATCACGGGCGATCATCGCAACGGCTACACCGTCGGCGCCGGCCTCGAATACATGTTCGCCCCGAACTGGTCGGCCAAGGCCGAGTACCAGTACTACAATTTCGGCGACGCGCACTTCACCGGTGGTCCGCTGGCGGGCACCGGCAACTTCACCACCGACGACCACACCATCAAGGCGGGCGTCAACTACCGCTTCAACTGGGCCAACTCGGCGGTCGCGCGCTACTGAACGGTTATCAAAACCTTATCATGATGAAGGGCCGGCATCGTTGCCGGCCCTTCTTTTTTCGCTGTGCGGAACTCGCACAACCGATTGACCAACTTGCGATTTTTTAACCTGGCCCGAGGATACTCCGCGGCGAAAACATAAAGATCACGCGTGGGGGAATTTCGATGGCGATCCGTCTGGGCCTTGGCCGTTTGCTTGGTCGTATCCGGCCTCGTTTCAAAATGCCGACATGGGGCGTGCGCGGCAGCCTGTTCACGGCCTTCGCGGTGATCGCGGGCATGGGCCTCGTGATTGCAGCCGGCGCCGGCTTCGTCTTCAACCATCTCGGCAGCACCATGATGGACCTGAGCGGCCGCGACATCCCGCGCCTCTCCGCCAGCCTTCAGCTCGCATCGCAAAGCGCAACGCTCGCGGCACAGGGGCCGGGCCTCCTGGCGTCGCCGTCCGACGAGGCGCTGAACGAACGCACCAAGAAGGTGCAGGAGATCCAGCAGCTCGCCATGGCCAAGCTCGGCGAGATCATCGAGCTCGGCGCCGACAAGCAGATCGCAACCGCGCTGCGCGAGACCGCCAAGAGCATCGACGAGGCGACCCAGAGCCTGGTATCGGCCGCGCGCGAGCGGCTCGATGCCGGCGCGGTGCATGACAAGCAGTATGAAGCGCTCCGCAAGGCGCAGCTCACCTTCGTCGGTGCGGCCGGTCCTGCCATGCTGGATGCGCAAACGCGCCTGAACGCGATCCTCGGCGCGGCGGAAGTTTCCGCCGACGATGCCACCGAAGCCGCCCGCACCGTCTCCCAGGTCGCGACCATCTCCGCCAACGGCAATCTGATGGCCGCCGACATGATGGCGGCGCTGTCGGCCAACAACAGCGATACGCTGGAGGCGATCGAGAAGGAGTTCAAGGCGACGCGCGACCGCGTCAAGTCGAATCTCGAGGACCTGCCGAACATGGCCTCGATGCAAGCGGTGCGCGACACCGTGCAAAAGCTGTTCGCCTTCGGCGAAGGCAAGTCCGGCGTATTCAAGATCCGCCAGAAGGAGCTCGACGCCATCGACTACGGCCAGACCATTCTGGACGAGACCCGCAAGCTCAATGTCGGCCTCGGCATCAGCGTGCAGCAGCTGGTCGAGGGCGTGCAGAAGGAGACCAACGCGTCGACCTTCCAGGCGCGGCATGAGATCTCGCTCGCGACCACCGCGATGCTGGCACTCGGCGCTCTGACGCTGGTCGGCTCGGCGCTGTTCGTCTGGCTCTATGTCGGCCGCAACATCCTGCGCCGCATTCGCGAGCTCCAACGCGCCATGCAGTTGCTCTCGGCCGGCGACCTCGACACCGAGATCGTCCGCTCCCGGCAGAACGACGAGATCGGCGCGATGAAGGAAACGCTGACGGTGTTCCGCGACAGCATGATCGAAGCTCGCGCGCTTGCGAGCGAGCAAGACAGGGATCGCGTCGCCAAGGCCGAGCGTGCGGCGCAGATGGAGGCGAAGATTGCAGGATTCGAGGGCACGGTCCGCTCCGCACTCGACAATCTCGCGCAGTCGGCAAATTCGATGCAGACGACCGCGCAGAGCATGTCGAACACGGCAGACCAGTCCAATGCGCTGGTGAACGCGGTTGCCTCCGCAGCCGAAGAGACCTCGGTCAACGTGCAGACCGTATCATCAGGCACCGAGCAGCTATCGTCCTCGATCGAGGAGATCAGCAAGCAGGTCGTCACCTCGGCCGCGATCGCCAGGAAGGCGGTCGACGAAGCCGGCGCGACCGACGCCACGGTACAGAGCCTCGCCGACAGCGCGAGCCGCAT
Organism: Bradyrhizobium sp. Kon58; assembly: GCF_055807455.1. Lineage (NCBI taxonomy): Bacteria > Pseudomonadati > Pseudomonadota > Alphaproteobacteria > Hyphomicrobiales > Nitrobacteraceae > Bradyrhizobium > Bradyrhizobium sp. Kon58. The sequence goes on along the minus strand of NZ_JBVVOT010000009.1, from coordinate 12,472 downwards.
CAGCGTGGTGGTCGATCTGATCCAGACCATTGCCTCGCAGACCAATCTGCTGGCGCTCAACGCCACCATCGAGGCGGCGCGCGCGGGCGAAGCCGGCCGCGGCTTCGCGGTGGTCGCCTCCGAGGTGAAGAGCCTCGCGAGCCAGACCGCGAAAGCGACGGAGGAGATCCGCAGCCAGATCGCCAGCATGCAGTCGGTGACGACTTCGGCGGTCGGCGCCATCCAGGGCATCGGCCGGATCATCGGCGAGATCAACGACGTCACCACGACGATCGCCGCCGCGGTCGAGGAACAGGGCGCGGCGACCCGCGAGATCGCCCGCAACATCCAGCATGCCGCCGGCGGCACCAGCGAGGTTTCCAGCAACATCGTCGGCGTCTCCACGGCTTCGGCGGAGGCCGGCGCAGCGGCGAACGAAGTGCTCGGCGCCTCCGACGCGCTCCGCCGCGAAGCCGACATGCTGCGCGGAGAGATCGACGCATTCCTCAACAACATGCGAGCGGCGTAGGCGCCGTTCCGTAACCCGGAATGACCGCCATGCGGGCCGCGCCAGCGTCCTTTTTCGGCTGGCGCGCCGTGACGAGCGGGTTTAAGCCGGTAGCATGAACGCAAAGACCGACACCGTGCAATCCTCCGCCGACGCCCTGCGCTATCCCTGGGAACAGCATCCCGGCCCCGAACAGGTCGTCGAGGTGAAGCCCGGCGTGTTGTGGGCGCGGCTGAAGCTGCCGTTCCGCCTCAACCATGTGAACATCTACCTGCTCGCCGACGGCGATGGCTATGCCATGATCGATGCCGGCTTCGGCAATGAGGAGACGATCGAAGCCTGGACGAAGCTGTTCGACGGGCCGCTGCAGGGCGTCAACATCACGCGCCTGATCGTGACCCATTCCCATCCCGATCATGTCGGTCTGGCCGGGTGGATCGTCGAGCGGTTCAACTGCCCGCTGGTGATGTCGCAGGTCGAATATCTGCAATCGGTCTATCACCAGAACCGCGGCACCGAGGAGCGGCAGGAGGCGCAGCGGCTATTCTTCCGCCGTCACGGCATGGACGAGTCGCTCACCGAAAAACTGCTCGGCCGCGGCCAGGACTATCTCAAGCGCGTCTCGGTGTTGCCGCCGTCCTATCGCCGCATCTCGCATGGAGACGACGTCGTGATCGGCACGCGCCGCTTCAAGGTGATCACCGGCGGCGGTCACGCGCTCGACCAGGTGATGCTGTATTGCGCCGACGACAAGCTGTTCCTCTCGGCCGACCAGGTGCTGAGCAAGATCTCGCCGAACGTCAGCGTGTGGGCGGTCGAACCCGACCAGAACTCACTCGGCGAATATCTGGCCTCACTCGCCAGCCTCACCACGACGCTGCCCTATGACGTGCTGGTGCTGCCCGGCCACGGCGTGCCGTTCTACGGGCTGAAGACCCGCATCAAGCAGCTCGCCGATCACCACGAGGAGCGCTGCCGCCTGATCGCGGAAGCCTGCCGCGAGGTGCCGCAGACCTCGCGCGCCCTGGTGCCCGTGGTGTTCAACAAGCACGTGCTGGACGAACACCAGATGGGTTTCGCCGCCGGCGAACTGGTCGCCCACGTCAACTACATGATCGTGGAAGGCCGGCTGACGGCGGAGATGAAAGACGGCGTGTTGCAGTTCAGGACGACCTGAGGGCTGCGCTCAATTCACCGGATGGTGCAGAGCAACATCGCATCTCGCGCGAACTTGATCCGGATCAAGTTTCAAATCGCACGATAGGGCATTTTGCCCAAATGCCCCGCAGGTCCAAATGTGGGATAGCGCATAGACATTGGAGCTGGAAAAGCTCTAAGGATATGCGGGTCTTTGGTCGGTTCCGCTGCAGGTTTGACGATGGATTACGCCCAGTTCTTCACTTCCGCCCTTGATCGTCTCCACACCGAGCGGCGCTACCGCGTGTTCGCCGATCTCGAGCGCATCGCCGGCCGGTTCCCGCATGCGCTCTGGCACTCGCCCAAGGGCAAGCGCGACGTCGTGATCTGGTGCTCCAACGATTATCTCGGCATGGGCCAGCACCCGAAGGTGGTGGGCGCGATGGTTGAGACCGCGACCCGCGTCGGCACCGGCGCCGGCGGCACCCGCAACATCGCCGGCACGCATCATCCGCTGGTGCAGCTCGAGGCCGAGCTCGCCGATCTCCACGGCAAGGAAGCCTCGCTGCTCTTCACGTCCGGCTACGTCTCGAACCAGACCGGCATCGCGACCATCGCAAAGCTCATTCCGAACTGCCTGATCCTGTCCGACGAGCTCAACCACAATTCGATGATCGAGGGCATCCGCCAGTCCGGCTGCGAACGGGTCGTGTTCCGCCACAACGACCTCGCCGATCTCGAAGCGCTGTTGCAGGCTGCGGGCCCGAGCCGACCCAAGCTGATCGCCTGCGAAAGCCTTTATTCGATGGACGGCGACATCGCTCCGCTCGCCAAGATCTGCGACCTTGCCGAGAAGTACGGCGCGATGACCTATGTCGACGAGGTCCATGCGGTGGGCATGTACGGCCCGCGCGGCGGCGGCATCGCCGAGCGCGACGGCGTGATGCATCGCATCGACATTCTCGAAGGCACGCTCGCCAAGGCGTTCGGCTGCCTCGGCGGCTACATCGCCGCCAACGGTCAGATCATCGACGCCGTGCGCTCCTATGCGCCCGGCTTCATCTTCACCACCGCGCTGCCGCCGGCGATCTGCTCGGCCGCGACCGCCGCGATCAAGCATCTGAAGACTTCGAGCTGGGAGCGCGAGCGTCACCAGGATCGCGCCGCCCGGGTCAAGGCAATCCTCAACGCCGCCGGCCTGCCGGTGATGTCGAGCGACACCCACATCGTCCCGCTGTTCATCGGCGATGCCGAGAAGTGCAAGCAGGCTTCCGACCTCTTGCTCGAACAGCACGGCATCTACATCCAGCCGATCAACTATCCGACGGTCGCCAAGGGCTCCGAACGCCTGCGCATCACGCCCTCGCCCTATCACGACGACGGCCTGATCGATCAGCTCGCCGAAGCCCTGCTGCAGGTGTGGGACCGCCTGGGTCTGCCGCTTCGCGAGAAGTCGCTGGCGGCGGAGTAGGCTTCTTCGCCTCTCCCCGCAAGCGGGGCGAGGGAGAGCGGGCAGCTCGCCCCGTCGCTTAACGACAACCCCAGTTCCCGCACCCGCGCGGCATTTCGCTGTCGCCTGCGACCGTCCAACGCGCTAGATTTACGGGGAAAATGAGATCGGGCGCGGCCAGCGCGCGTCCTGGGAGAAGCACGCTCGCCATGCTGCACGATTGGGGCGTGATCGCCGCCGCCTTCGGCTATATCGGCTTTCTGTTCCTGGTGGCGAGCCATGGCGACCGCCGCTCGCCGGCCGGGCGCGGCCGCGCCTCGGGGCTGATCTATCCGCTGTCGCTGGCGATCTATTGCACCTCCTGGACCTTCTTCGGCTCGGTCGGCTTCGCCACCCGCACCTCCACCGACTTCCTCGCGATCTATGTCGGGCCGATCCTGATGATCGGGTTAGGGGCCGGCGTGCTCCGCCGCGTGATCCAGCTCGCGAAGGCCCACAACATCACCTCGATCGCCGATTTCATCGGCGCGCGCTACGGCAAGAGCCAGGCGGTGGCGGCAACCGTGGCGCTGATCGCCATCATCGGCTCGGTGCCCTACATCGCGCTCCAGCTCAAGGCGGTCGCCTCCTCGCTCGAAACCATCCTGAGCGAAGACCAGGCCTTCTCCCACATCCCGATCGTCGGCGACGTGGCGCTGATGGTGACGCTGGCGATGGCGGCCTTCGCGGTGCTGTTCGGCACGCGGCAGACGGATGCCACCGAACACCAGCACGGCCTGATGCTGGCGGTCGCGACCGAATCCATCATCAAACTCGTCGCCTTCCTTGCCGCGGGCATCTTCGTCACGTTCTGGATGTTCTCGCCGCACGAGCTGATCGAGCGCGCGATGAAGACGCCGGAGGCGGTGCGCGTCATCAACTATTCGCCGTCGATCGGCAACTTCCTGACCATGACGCTGCTGTCGCTGTGCGCGATCATGCTGCTGCCGCGCCAGTTCCACGTCAGCGTCGTCGAGAATTCCTCGGACGCCGAGGTCGGCCGCGCGCGCTGGCTGTTCCCGCTCTATCTCGTCGCCATCAATCTGTTCGTGATCCCGATCGCGTTCGCAGGCCTCGTCAGCTTCCCGTTCGGCGCCGCCGATCCGGACATGTACGTGCTGGCACTGCCGATGGAGGGTGGCGCGGATCTGCTCAGCGTCGCCGTCTTCGTCGGTGGCCTGTCGGCGGCGACCGCGATGGTGATCGTCGAATGCGTCGCGCTCTCCATCATGGTCTCGAACGATCTCGTGGTGCCCCTGGTGCTGCAACGACGGCCCGAGGGGCGCACCGGCGGCGCCGATTTCAGCGACTTCCTGCTGCGCTCGCGCCGGCTCGCGATCTTCGCCATCATGGTGATGGCCTATTTCTACTATCGCGCGCTCGGCAACACCCAGCTCGCGGCGATCGGCCTGCTGTCTTTTGCGGCCATCGCCCAGCTTGCACCAAGCTTCTTCGGCGGACTGCTGTGGCGGCGCGCGACCGCGCGCGGCGCGATCGGCGGCATGCTGGTCGGCTTCGCAGTGTGGCTCTACACGCTGTTCATCCCGAGCTTCATGGATACTTCGACGGCGGGCATCCTGCTGCTCCAGCACGGACCGTTCGGGATCGAGGCATTGCGGCCGCAGGCGCTGTTCGGCGCCGATTTGCCGCCGCTGATGCACGGCGTGGTCTGGTCGCTGTCGCTCAACATCCTCACCTACGTGCTGCTGTCGCTGGCGCGCCGGCCGTCGTCGATCGAGCTGGTGCAGGCCGATCTGTTCGTCCCCAACACGCTCGCGCCGATCTCCCCGAACTTCCGGCGCTGGCGCACCACCGTCACGGTGCAGGACATCCAGACCACGGTGGCGCAATATCTCGGGCCCGACCGGGCGCGGCATTCGTTCGAGGCATTCTCCGCGCGGCGCAATGTGCGGCTGGAGTTCGGGGCGCCCGCCGATTTCGAGCTGCTGCAGCACGCCGAGCACCTGATCGCCTCCTCGATCGGTGCGGCCTCCTCGCGTCTGGTGATGTCGCTGCTGCTGCGCAAGCGGACGGTGTCGGCGAAGGCTGCGCTCAAGCTGCTCGACGATTCCCATGCGGCGCTGCATTTCAACCGCGAGATCCTCCAGACCGCGCTGAACCATGTGCGCCAGGGCATCGCGGTGTTCGATGCCGATCTGCAACTGATCTGCTCGAACCGGCAGTTTGGCGATCTCCTCAATGTTCCCCCGCATTTCATCCAGTTCGGCACGCCTTTGCGTGAAATCCTGGAATTCATGGGCGTGAGCGAGCCGGCCGATCCGATCGAGCGCGAGGCCATGCTGGAGCGCCGGCTGGTGGCTTACACCACCGACGGCGAGCCGTATCTCGAGCGCCTGCCCGACCGCCACATGGTGATCGAGATCTTGACCAACCGCATGCCCGGCGGCGGCTTCGTCATCACCTTCACCGACGTCACGCCCACGTTCGAGGCGGCGGAAGCGCTCGAGCGCGCCAATGCGACGCTGGAAAAGCGGGTGCGCGACCGCACCGAGGAGCTGACCCGGCTGAATTCCGAGCTGGCTCTGGCCAAGAGCGCTGCCGAAGACGCCAGCATCTCCAAGACGCGCTTTCTCGCCGCCGCCAGCCACGACATTCTCCAGCCGCTGAACGCGGCGCGGCTCTATGTCACGAGCCTGGTCGAGCGCCAGCACAGCGGCGAGGAGACGCGGCTGGTCGAGAACATCGACGAATCGCTCCAGGCGATCGAGGAGATCCTCGGCGCGCTGCTCGACATCTCCAGGCTCGACGCCGGCGCGATGACGACCTCAATCTCGAGCTTCAAGATGGCCGATCTGATGCGCTCGCTGGAGATCGAGTTCGCGCCGATCGCACGCGCCAAGAATCTGGCGCTCGTGTTCGTGCCGTGCTCGCTGCCCGTCGAGTCGGATCGTCTCCTGCTGCGGCGGCTGCTGCAGAACCTGATCTCCAACGCGATCAAATATACCCCGCGCGGGCGCGTGCTGGTCGGCTGCCGCCGCCGCGGCGCCTCGCTCAAGATCTGCGTTTACGACACCGGTGTCGGCATTCCGACGGTCAAGCGCAGCGAGATCTTCAAGGAATTCCACCGCCTCGAGCAGGGCGCGCGGATCGCCCGCGGCCTCGGCCTTGGCCTGTCGATCGTCGAGCGGTTGGCACGCGTGCTCAAGCACGACATCGCCATCGATTCCAATGTGGGCGGCGGCTCGGTGTTTTCCGTGACGGTGCCGACGGCCAAGGCGATCACCCACACCGCGGCCGTGACCAGCGCGACGCCGCTCGCACGCACCTCGATCTCGGGGACCCTGATCGTCTGCATCGAAAACGACGCCGCGATCCTCGACGGCATGCGCACGCTGCTGAAGGCGTGGGACGCCGAGGTGATCGCGGTCGCCGATCCCGAGGGCGCGATCGCCGCGATCGAAGCCGCCGGCCGTCGCGTGACCGGCCTGCTGGTCGACTACCATCTCGACCGCGGCAACGGCATCGCCGCGATCCGCGACATCCGCCGCCGCTTCGGTGACGGCATCCCCGCGATCCTGATCACCGCCGACCGCAGCCCCGCCGTGCAAATGGCTGCGCGCGACGAAAAGGTCGCGGTGCTCAACAAGCCGGTCAAGCCGGCTTCGCTGCGCGCCCTGCTCGGCCAGTGGCGCACGCAGCAGATGGTTGCGGCGGAGTGAACTCCGCACTCAAGGTGCAAGCCTCGTAAACACGTAGTCGCGACTCTTCACACGGGCTTCGTGGCAGGCGAAGCAGGTGCGATGCTGAGCCTCGTCGACCGGCTTGCCGTTGACGAAGCGACCAAAACCCCAGCCCCCGGTCGAGGCATATTTTCTGGAATCCTTGACCATCACCTGGACGGTGGTGGGCTCACCGGGAATCGTCGCGGACGCAAATTCCGGCGATTGCTTGCGCTTCCAGGCCCGCTTGACCAAAATCGTGCCGTCCGGGAACGGAAGCTTGTTGTCCTGATAAGCATCGATCGCGGTCCTGTTGCCGACGACGGCACGCAGCTCGTCCAGGGGAGCCGCCTCCTCGGCCGGCGCGATCAGCTCCCACTGCTTGTAGCCTTCCGGGACAGTGACGCCGAAGATCGGCGAGGCATCGGCCTGCCCCTGCGCGAAAGCGATCGTGACCAGATACGGCACGCAGGTCAGGACAACGACGAGGACGAGCACGGCCAACACGATCATCGTCGTTGAGGATGGAAATTTTGACTTTTCGGGTTTCATTTTCGCTGACGCTTCATTGAACTGCGATCGCATGTCAGGCCTCGGCCCGGCCTTTCCGGCCCCTTGCCGGACCGAGGTGCGGCCAAAATCATCAAGCACCGCCGTCGGCATCGATGACGGCCTTGGCAAACGCTTGTGGCGCTTCCTGCGGCAGATTGTGGCCGACGCCGCCAGTGATCAGGCGAAATTCGTAGCGGCCCGAGAACTTCTTGGCATAGGCGCTTGGATCGGGATGCGGCGCGCCGTTGGCGTCGCCTTCCATGGTGATGGTTGGGACGCCGATCACCGGAGCTGCCGCAAGTTTCTTTTCGAGCGCCTCGTATTTCGCTTCGCCCTGGGCGAGCCCGAGCCGCCAGCGGTAATTGTGGATCGTGATCGCGACGTGATCCTTGTTGTCCAGCGCCGCCGCGCTGCGGTCGAAAGTGGCGTCGTCGAACTTCCACTGCGGCGAGGCCAGCTTCCAGATCAGTTTTGCGAAATCATGCGTGTACTTCTCGTATCCGGCGCGGCCGCGCTCGGTCGCGAAATAGAACTGGTACCACCATTGCAGCTCGGCCGACGGCGGCAGCGGCGCGTTGCCCGCGGCCTGGCTGGAGATCAGATAGCCGCTGACCGACACCAGCGCGCGGCAGCGCTCCGGCCACAGCGCGGCGATGATGTCGGCGGTGCGCGCGCCCCAATCGAAGCCGGCGACCACCGCTTTCTTGATGTCGAGCTTGTCCATCAGCGCGATGATATCGGCGGCCATTGCTGCCGGCTCGCCGTTGCGCGGCGTCTCGGCGGAGAGGAAGTGCGTCGTGCCGTAACCACGGAGATAGGGAATGATGACGCGATAGCCGGCCTTTGCCAGGATCGGCGCGACGTCGACGAAGGCGTGAATGTCGTAGGGCCAGCCGTGCAGCAGGATCGCGACGGGACCGTCCGCAGGACCGGCCTGCGCGTAGCCGACGTTGAGGACGCCGGCATCAATCTGCTTGATCGCGCCGAACGACGCATTCGTTGCGACGGAGCGCGGCGCTTCCGATTCGGCGCGGGCGAGGCCGATCACGCCAAGGCCGGCGGCGACGGTTCCCGCGGCGATACCGAAAAACTGGCGGCGGTGCTGATCGATGATCTGTTTCATGTTGTTGCTACCTTGTTGATGGTTTGAGGTGGTGCCGTCAGATCAGCGCGAGAGTGACGTCGATGTTGCCGCGGACGGCCTTGGAATAGGGACAGTTCTGATGCGCCTCATCGACGATCCCGCGCGCGATCTCGCGATCGAGCCCAGGCAGGCTGACATCGAGGCGTGCCCTGAGCGAATAGGCGCCCTCGTCGAGCACGAGGTCGATCTCCGCATCGATCGCGCATTTCCTGGGGAGCTCGATCTTCCGCTTGCGGGCTGCGATCTCCATCGCGCCTTCGAAGCAGGCCGACCAGCCGGCCGCGAACAATTGCTCGGGATTGGTGCCGATGCCGGTGCCGCCCGGCGGCGACAGCTTGACATCCAGGCGCCCGTCGGAACTGCGCGATATCCCGTCCTGTCGCCCGCCGCTGGTGCGGGTCCGGGCTGTGTAAAGCAACTTTGCCGCTTGGGTCATGAAGGTCTCCTTGCCGTCGCACAACTGACTAGCAGCGGCTGCCGCGACACACCCGTTGGGAGTTGTGAGAAGTTGTGAGGTCTCGGCGCGCGGGCCTCACGGGGGCCTGCATTCGCGGTCTGATCGCGGGGGGACGGCCTTGCCGGATTGCGATCATCTGGCTATCCGGTGCGCTCGAAAGGATCAGGATTCCGCCATGACCGAGCCGGCCGTTGCCGCAACGGGAACCCTCTCGTTTGGGCCATTCACTGTGACGCCGCATGAAAGACTCGTGACGCGCGACGGCGTCGCGCTGCCGCTCGGTGCAAAGGCCTTCGACACGCTGCTCGCGCTGATGTCGCGGCCGAACCAGGTCGTCAGCAAGTATGATCTGATGGCGCTGGTGTGGCCCGGCATGACGGTTGAGGACGCCAATCTGCGCTTTCACGTGGCGGCGCTTCGTAAGGTCCTTGGCGACGGCAAGGACGGTGCTCGCTACATCACCACGCTCTCCGGCCGCGGCTATTGCTTCGTGGCGCCGATCTCGCAGGCGAGTATCCCGGCAGAGCGGCGCACCGCATCGCGAACGGAATTGCCGCCCGTCAAACTGCCGAACCGGCTGCAACGGATGGTCGGGCGCGACGATGCGGTCGCCGCCGTCTCCGACAGGCTCATCGGCTCGCGCTTCGTCACGATCGCCGGCCCGGGCGGCGTCGGCAAGACCGCCATTGCGGTTGCGATTGCTCACGATCTGCTCGCGACATTTTCCGACGCCGCACATTTCGTCGATCTTGCCGCGCTGAGCGATCCCGATCTCGTGATCACCTCGATCCTGCTGATGCTGGGCTTGCCGGCGCAAACCGACGACCCCCTGCCTGCGCTGCTCGCGCATCTCCGGGACAAGCGGATGCTGCTGATCCTCGACAATTGCGAACACGTCATCGCAGCCGCAGCCCCGCTGGCCGCCGAGATCTTCCACGCCGCACCGAATATCTACGTGCTGGCGACGAGCCGCGAAGCCCTGCGGGTCGAGGGCGAGCAGGTCTATCGGCTGGCGCCGCTTGCCGTTCCGCCCGACAATCCCGGGCTGACGGCGGCCGCAGCGCAGACTTATCCCGCGCTTCAACTCTTCCTTGAACGTGCCACGGCCGGCGGCGCGCAGATCGCGCTCGATGATGCCAATGCAGCGATCGTCGCCGGGATCTGCCGCAAGCTCGACGGCATGGCGCTGGCAATCGAACTCGCCGCCGGCCGGGTGGAAGCCTACGGCCTGGAGCAGACCGCGGCCCTGCTCGACGAGCGCCTCAATCTGCTCTGGCAGGGCCAGCGCACGGCGCCGCCGCGACAGAAGACATTGCAGGCGACGCTGGCCTGGAGCTACGGTCTCTTGTCCGACATCGAGCGCCTGGTGCTGCGCCGGCTCGCGGTTTTCGCCGGTCACTTCACTATCGACGCCGCACTCGAGATCGTGCCGGACGAACGCGTCGACCGCTCCCGCCTGTTCGACGCCATCGACGGCCTGGTGGCCAAATCGATGGTCGCGGCGCGGCCGATTGGCGCCATGATGCGTTACCGTCTGCTCGACACGACGCGCGCCTATCTGCTCGAGATCGAACCTGATGACGCGGCGCTCGCCGCCCGCCACGCGACCTATTACCGGCAATGGCTGGAGCAGGCCGGCACGACATGGGCCACGGTGCCGAGCGCCGACGAGCGCGCGATCCACTTCTCCGCGCTTCACAACGTGCGCGCGGCGCTGGACTGGTGTTTTGGCACGGACGGCGATGCCAGCATCGGCATTGCACTTGCCGCAGCTGCGGCGCCAATTTTTCTCGCGATGTCGTTGCTGGTCGAGTGCCGGCGCTGGTCTGAACGGGCGCTGCTTGCGATCGATCCTTCCTCGCGCGGCGGCGCCGAGGAAATGCACATCCAGGCCGCGCTCGGACTGACTTTGATGTTCACGCGCGGCGGCAGCGAAGCGGCGCGTGCCGCGTTGAGCCGAAGCCTTGCGATCGCCGAGGCGCGCGGCGACGCACCGAACCAGCTCCAGCTGCTCGGGCGCATGCATATCTTCCACGAGCGGATGGGACAGTTCGACGCCGCGCTCGGCTATGCGCAGCAAAGCCTCACGGTCGCCGGGACGCTCGGCGATGCCGCCTCGCTCGCTCTCGCCCACTCGCTCCTCGGTGTCTCCTTGCATCTTGCCGGCGAGCATCGCGACGCGCTGACGATGCTGGAGACCGCCTGGCATGGGCCGGGCACGGAGCGAATCAGCACCGTCTATGGTTTCGATCACCGCAACCGGGCCGGCATCTCGCTCGCGCGCGAGTTCTGGTTGCAGGGCCGCCCCGCGGATGCGCTGCAAGTGGCCCGGCAGACGGTCGTCGAGGCCGCGCAGATGGACCATCCGATCACGCTCTGCATTGCGTTGATCTGGGCGGTCTCGATCGATCTCTGGAACGGAGACCTCAATGCCGCGGAAGAGAACATCGACCGCTTCATCGCCCATGCCGAATGGCGCTCCATGGGCCCCTATCTTGCGGTCGGCCGCGGCGTCAAAGGCGAACTGGCGATCCGGCGCGGCGATGCCGCGGATGGCGTCGAGACGATCGGGGCGTGTCTGCGTGAGCTCCACGATGCCGGTTACGAGCTGCTCACCACGACGTTCAACATCGCGCTTGTTCAGGGCTTGATGGCGCTTGGGCAGATCGAGCGGAGTGCGGGGCTGATTGACGACGCGATCCGCATCGTCGAGCAAAGCGGCGATCATCTGTACATGCCCGAGCTGCTGCGCATGAAGGGAAGGGTTCTCCTGGCCGGGCCCCAGCCCGACGCTGATCAGGCAGAAGCCCACTTCGTCCAATCACTGGAATTGAGTCGTCACAAAGGCGCCAAGGCCTGGGAGCTGCGGGCCGCGATCGATCTCGCCGGTCTCCTTGCCGAACGCGGCCGGCGCGAGGAAGCGAAGCGGTGGCTTCAATTGGCGTATGAAGGCTTCGCCCAGGGTTCGGAGACAGCCGATATCAGGGCCGCCGACATGTTGTTGCAAACATTATGACGCGGACTCTCGTGTCCCGGGCGCCTTGCAATGCCCTTGCGGTGCTGCGGGATGGCCCCGGCTCTGCAGCGCACCATCAAAAGGACGCTGCGCTGCGTCCGGGGCACGAGAGCGGAGTGTGGCGACACTCTCTCCACATCGTCATTGCGAGCGTAGCGACTTGTCCGCCGAAGCTTAGCGAAGGCGGAAGCAATCGAGAATCCCTCCGCGGCGGCAGACTGGATTGCTTCGCTGCGCTCGCAATGACGGGGTATGAGGCGGCAGCGCCAGTTTTCCAGCTCGCATTTTGAATTGCAGACGCAGCTTCGCATACTCGCGGCGCGTTTCGCCCGAGCTTTGCTTCGGCACTTCACCCTCAAAGCCAAGAGGGCGCAGGGAAGGCCGGGTGCCGGCTGGCACCCGCGGTCCGCTGCGCGAAAATGTAGCGCAAGGAAACCGCACAGCAGCATACAGGTGTAGCCAATCACTCGGCCTTCCCTGCGCGATGGTCGGACGGCTTATGCCGTGCTC